>NZ_QTLI01000011.1:0-84124 GCF_003434625.1 Parabacteroides sp. AM17-47 | reverse complement strand
ACTTATGTTTTTTCTTCATTGTCTCCATTAACGGATTGCTACTTCTACACTTCTGCAAATGGAGAATGACATGTAGCCGTATACGCCTTATTGTTTTTTCATCGTCTCCATTAACGGATTGCTACTTCTACACTTCTGCAAATGGAGAATAACAGGTAGCCGTATACGCCTTATTGTTTTTCTTCATCGTCTCCATTAACGGATTGCTACTTCTACACTTCTGCAAATGGAGAATAACAGGTAACCGTATACGCCTTATTGTTTTTTCATCGTCTCCATTAATGGATTGATACTTCTACACATCTGTAAATGGAGAATAACAGGTAGCCGTATACGCCTTATTGTTTTTCTTCATCGTCTCCATTAATGGATTGCTACTTCTACACATCCGCAAATGGAGAATGACAGGTAGTCGTGTGTGACTTATGTTTTTTCTTTATAATCTCCATTAATGGATTGATATTTATACACTTCTGCAAATGGAGATTTTGAGATATCTATATCCGGAAGGATGCGTGCTCCCTTCGCTCCCGGCTATCCCTATTTTGATATCCGGCTATATCGCAATTCTGTGATAGCATTATCCGGATAGCGTATCATACGGCTATATACAAATATGGCTACACTATAATTCATGGTTGTGATGGAGATGGCTTTTCCCATCCGGTAACAGACCATGATGCCACGAGGAAAAAAGCGACAGCCGCAGAGAAAAAACGGATGGCAGGAACCATTATGGAATCTGGTAAATAGAAAATCCGGTACATGCGAATTCAGGCGATCATCCCGGATGGTAACCTGTCAAAGAGGCTTTTGAGACATTTGAAATACCGATAATAAAAAAAACGAGATCAGGTATTTTGGCGGATGGCGGCAGGATTGCCGCCTCCGGCCCTTCCGAGTTTGTACGCGTCCTGCGTGAGGGCAGCTGGTTTGACAGCGGGTGCACCGACGGGGAGTACATGGTGAATTTCTCCGGGCGGTACAGGGAACTGCACGGGGTGACGGTGAGGACCGACACGCCGGAGCATTTCATGGACGACCTGAAAAAGTACGGTTACATCAAGGGCTGAACAGTCCGTTCCTTTATTATTACACTCCCTGCCGGTTTGGGGTCGCTTCACTTCCGGTGGGGATTTTTCTTTTTTCATCGCCGTGACGCACCCGTCCTTCAGGTTTTCCAAAGGGGGTCGTGAAAACCGACCGGCTACGGAGTATTTTTCCCGCGCCATATGACAAAAACCGACTATCCATGACTATTCCTGCCAGTGTACCGGTCGCGCTTGCCTCTCATGGTTTCTTCCCTTATATTCGCACTGACATTTAAACAAGTTGAAATTATGGAAATATGCTACATCGAGGCCGGTGTCCTTGAGAGGATGCTGGCACGCGCCGAGAACCTGTCCGCACATGTGGACAGATTGTATGAGAGAAACCGCCGTAAGGAACCCGGAGAGTGACTGGACGGCCAGGATGTCTGCCTGCGCCTTGACATCTCGCCGCGTACCCTGCAGACCCTCCGCGATACCGGACGGCTGGCGTTCACCCGCCTCCAGCGCAAGTTCTATTACAAGCCCGAAGACGTGGAGAGGCTGATGACCTACGTCGGCATCAGACGCAAGGAGAAGGCTGTGAGAGAGGGAAGAAAGAACGGAAACCTTTAAAGAGCGGAAGAGATGGAAGGCATTATCGACAAGGAGAACGAACGTGCCCGCAGGTTCTTTGCCCTGCTGGACAACATGGAGAAAAAAGTGGAACGTCTTGCCCGTGACAACCGTCCTCCCTTCAACGGGGAACGGTTCCTGACCGACAGGGAGCTTTCCGGGACGTTGAAGATCAGCCGCAGGTGCCTGCAGGATTACAGGGACCAAGGACGGATTCCCTATATCCAGCTTGGCGGGAAGATCCTGTACAGGCAATCGGACATCGAGAAGCTGCTGGAGGAGAACTATCACGCTGCATTGGTATAATATCGTATTCAAGTTTAAGGATTGCCGCCGGAATTGCATTTACGATTCCGACGGCAATTTTTATTTAGCCTGCGGCTTCCTTGCCGGCCGCAGGCTTTCTTCTTTCCATCAGCCGGTCCATGTCCGAGGATATCTTCCGGTCGGTGACCTGGGCGTAGACCTGCGTGCTGTCGATATTCGTATGGCCCATCATCCTGGCGATGCTCTCTATCGGAATGCCCGCGGTCAGTGTCAGGGTCCCGAACGAATGCCGGGCCATGTGGTAGACAAGGTCCTGGCTCAGCCCCGCCATCAGGCGCAGGGATTTCATGTTGGCCCTGAGCGTATGGTAGTCCTGCGGCGGGAAGAGGGTGATGCGGGTATCGTCACGATACTTCCCGATCAACGCGAGTGCTTCCGGCAGCAACTTGACGCGTCCGAGGTAGTCGGTCTTCTTCCGCCGGTATTTCAGCCAGAGGCTGCCCTCGTCATCCTGGAAGAGGTTCTCCCGGGTGATGCTTACCGCATCGGCATAGGCGGTGCCGGTGTAACAGGCGAAGAGGAAGAGGTCCCGGGTGATGACATGTGACCTGCGTTTTTCCGGTATCTCCAGATCGCGTAGCTTCTCGAAATTCTCCCGGCTGAGTGCTTTCGGTGTTGTCTCCTTCTGCTTGGGCAGCTTGAAGTGGCAGAAATGGTATTTCTCCGAGTGCCCCTCCTTGTAGGCGATGCGGCAGATCTTTTTCAGGATGGACAGGTAATGGCGCACCGTCTCCATTGCCAGTTTCTTCTTTTCCAGGCAGAAATCCTGATAGTCACGGATGAACTGCTCGTTGAGCTGTCCGAAGGCGAGGTCCGAGACCTTGAATTCCGTTTTGATGAATTCGGCAAGGGTGCGCCGGGTGTACACGTAGGTCGACATTGTCGTCGGTGCACGGTCCACGCCGACACGGGCCTTCATCTCCTCATTGTGCCGGTCGAGAAGTTTGAGCAGGGTCATCTGCATGCCCGCGTTACCCTGGAACATGTCCCTGACCGCGGCGGCATCGAAATCCTTTTTCCTTTCCATGAGGGAATTGAAGGCCGAGTGTACGGCAAGCAGCAGCCTCTCTATTTTTTCATTGGTCTCCACCGCTTCCCGGCTCTTGCCATTCAATCGGCTCTCACGCGCGTTCCATAGCCCGGGGGTACAGGAGAGCTTGCAGCTGAACTGCGCCATCGTGCGGTTGAGGGTGATCCGTCCCATGATCGGGGCCTTGCCGGTCTTGTCCGGCTCGCTCTTTTTCAGGTAGAGCAGCACCTTGAATTTTTCCACTTTCATAACGCTCTTTTTTAGGTTGTAAAAATACTCCTTTGAAAAGCGTCCTTTGGCATGCAAAACATTGATAAACAGTGAATACAAATCTGCTTTGTTCCTATCGGTAAAAATTCGGTTACCTGCCGTTGTTTTCGAAACAGGCGGCTAACAGTCTGGTAACTGAAACGTCGCAATATTTTGTTTTCTTTTGCAGGTCTGTCTGTTCTGCAAATCTTGCAAAATGCTTAATTATAAACGTTTTACGTTTAATTATCGTCATTCTGTTTTTTATTGCATTTCTAAATATTACTTACATGGCCCGCCATACTTTCGCCACTCTTTCACTAGCTCTTGGCATTGACTTGTATACGGTATGTAAATTACTAGGACACAAGAACATCATCTCCACACAAGTATACGCGAAAATCATCGATGCTAGTAAAAGACAGGCAATAGACCGGTTTAATGGGGTGTTAGACGCATGAGACGGATATTACTTCAGATTCGGATGGCACGGATCAAGAAAGATACTTCTCCCCAAGATCCGTGTCATCCGCTATAGTTTCAGTCCGCAACTGGCTTATCAGATCAGAGACTTTGTATTATTTCCAACGAAAGCCCCGTGCATTCGGCGACTAATGAAAGAGCGACACCGGCTTTCTTCATGTTACGAGCGTTACGTAGGGTAGCCAAACGCTCACCTTCTGCTTTACCTTTTGTTTCCGCCTCCTCCACGGCGTACTCCATCGTGGCCTTCCAGTCACGGTAGATCTTCAGATTCTCATCGTACGTCGCACGCTCCTTGGGGGACAAGGCATTCACATTCGCTACGTCGAGCAAGCGTCGGAAGTATGCCTCTTTTTCTTTAAATGGGGACATATCAAATAGATTCATATTCTTCAATACATAAATTGTTTTTTCCAACGGAGTCTCGCCCTGACGGGAGATCATACGGCAAATGTAATAAAAACCTCGATTAAAGAAGTAACGTTGAGGGTAATTAATACTACTGAGTTGTTACTTCCCTTCACACAACAAAAGCCTAATCAACTAAAGAACACCCCCCTATAACCATTCCCCAATAGAACTTAGAAATTTATTATTCGGGACAATGATCGCTTGCGCATTTGCGGCGTGTTCAAACGAGGATGATCCTATCCCTAGCGTGGATCCGACACCTACACCGGAAGCAGGCACCGCTGATCTTACGATTGTGGTGAAAAACTTAACAAAGAGCACACAGACAAAAGCCGGCGAGGATGAGAACGCCAAGGAAGGCGAAGCTAAGATTTACAATTTATTTGTAGCCCTTTATAATGAGGACGGAACATTCTTACAAGTTAGTGATCTTACAGCTAATGAGGATGAAGAGGTTACTGATTCAAACAATGAGATTCAGTTTAAGGGATTAAAGGCTGGTGCTTCTTATCGTGCTTTGGCTTTCGCGAATGTTCCAAAGGATGCTCTTACCGCGACCGCTAACTCTTTTGAGTTGACATCTGCTTACTATGTCTTTTCCGGAGAAGGAGCGAATGGGTTACCTATGAGTAGTGGTATTAGCCCTAAATTCACTCTTGCCGAAGGTGAAAATTATTATGGTTACTCAAACACTACAGGAGGACACAGTATTGAATCTGGAAAACCTTTAGGATTAATTAGAAATGTGGCTCGTGTGGAATTGAATGCCCTTGATTTGGATATGACTAAAGTCAAGGTTGATGGTAGTCAAAAATACAAATCAGGAACGATTAAGTTTGTGCCTAAGGATGTTTTTGTATTACATGGTCGTACAAAAGCTAAGGTGGCAGACCAAAGCCAAAGTAATACAGAGTGGTTCAATCTGCCAGATAAGGTTTGGGGTAATATTGCCGCTACTTATGAAACTGCTGATGGAGATGATTATTATTCCGGGACTAACTCTAGTAACTCATTCGGCCGTTTTGCTGGAACTGTCGATGCTGCTAATTATATAAAGGCATTGAGTACAGCAGAAACAACATATACTCAGAATTGGGAAGATGCTACTATTTCCGGAGATAAAGCAATTACTCTTGCGAACTCTTTATATTTTTATGTGTTGCCTAATAATCAGACAGGAGCGGCCAGAGAACAAGAAGATCCGGAAGAGGAAGATCAAGCTTTCGTCCTGGATAAAACAACTTTGGCATCCGAATTGGTTGTCAGTGGTGAAGTTTATATAAAAGCTATAATGAATGATAACACATCTTGGACATTTGGTAAAGAGGATGCTCCTGTCTTGCGCTATTGGCCGATAAAGATTGGTCTCGATGGATTGGATAGCGAAAACATGTATTACGGTCAGGTACATAGAAACGTGGTTTATCAGATTTCTGCTACTATCGCCGGTAATGGTTATGCAGATCCTACGCAGCCAAAGGATGATCCTACAGCCGACTTGTTTGTTAGGACAATGGTCATGAATTGGGGTACAGCTACTCAAGCTCCTGTTATCGAATAATACTTATTCTTTGAATAATAATCAAAAGGCATTCTCTATCAACAGGGAATGCCTTTTTTGTTATAAATATAATATGTCAATGCCCGTTGGCAAAGTTAGAAAGTCAAAAGATTTATGTTTAAGAAGTTGTTCTCTCCGGACACGCCCCAGATGCCATTCTATGTGTAAATAATCCAAATCATCTACCATATCTACCATTATTTATGTAATCTTTTGATTGTAAATAATTTATCTTGTGGTGGTAGATAGTGAACATCTACCACTACAAACTTCGATCTACCATCATTAGGTTACCGGAAAGATTAGCACGAACAATTACTACTAACGATAAATAATGTATAACATTCTGTATTTCAATAAATAATAGTTTTTTGCATAGAAAAACAAAAGTTTTGCTATAGAGAAACTTTTGTTTCTTTAGTATGAAATAAAAGTTTCTTCAGTATGAAACCACTAACTTCACCTATTGAAACTCTTATTGGCTTTAATCCCTTTGTCTGTCTCTTATAAAATCGTATAATACTAAATATACGAGTCCGCAAGCTTGGGAAGTGATTTTTTTGCGTTTCCCATTAAAACATGGTAGATGCAGAATGAAAATTGTAGATGTTATTCCATCTGCAACCACTATATAACATATTTATTTACAATAAGTATGAGGTTGAATTGTAGATATTGTAGATATTCTCATGAAATAATATTCCGGCTCTTAGGTTCAAGACATATGGGATCGCCATCATAAGGAAAAGATAGTAAATTTTGTAGTCTCCGGATCAATTTATAACCAGAATTATACATGCAAAAAAGGCACTTCCGATAAAAGGAATGCCTTTTGGACGTTATTCAAAGAATAGATATTATTCGACAACTGAAGATTGATTTGCGCTACCCCAATCAAGCACCTTTGTCTTAACAAACAACTCAACAAAGTCTGTTGGAGGAACAGTAGGATCATCATATCCTCTACCGGCTAAAGTTGCGTCAATACTGTAAATTATATTACGATGGATCTTTCCATCCTTTAAATACTCAGCCGTAGCTGCTGCCATTTCATTCGTCGCAGCAATTTTAATAGGCCAATATGCTGTTTTCTCCGCATAGTTGTATACTGCATCACTTCCGCTCTTTTTAGCATTTTCGAGCTTATAAGTACCTTTAACTACAATTTCAGTTGAAAGATCCTCTGGTTTGAAATTTTCAGCACCATTCATTTCACGAGCAGCCTTAACTTGGGGATTTTCGAACACATAGAATTTAGGGGCGATTTTGATAGTCGCAGACACACCATCTTCAGTTGCGATATTCTGTACCAATGCGGTGGCTGGTAAACTGGCCTTGTATCCTTCAATAATAGAACCTCTCATATTCGTAAACATAGCGTCATCATTCACGAAATCTCCTCTATAACCTGAAGCATAATCTGTAGCATTAGCAGCATAAGTTGCGGACACATTACCCCATACGGTATTGCTAACGACATTCCACCAGCTATTGCCATTACCCATATCTGCTGCATTGGACTTCGTCCGCCCATGCATGATGAATACACATTCTGGTACAATTGTCGCAGTTCCTTCAACGTATTCATCTTTTGTAGCTTTAGTCATGTCTAAACTAAGTCCCGTAAAATCAATGCGTGCTACATTTCTTATCAAGTACAAGGGATCTGCTACAAGAATATGTTCACCTTCTCCCACTGTTTTAGTATATCCATAATAGTTTTTACCTGCTTGTAAAGTGAATGGATCAGACAAACCACTACTCATTGGTAAATAGTTTTCTGCGAATCCGGCTATTGGCATTGTATATACAGGAGACACAAAGTTGTTAATTGTAGTACCAGTCAATGAAATTTTACCCATATTAGCAAATGCGATAGCACGTAATTGCGCACCTTTTGTCAGTTCGGCAAATTGAATCTCATCATTATCCGCAGTAGCGTCCTCAGTGGCAATATCAGAGCTTGAAGCGACAAGCTCTCCAGTTGTAGCATCATAAAGAGCGACTGTTAGGTCTGTAATTTTAGCTTCATTTTCAGTCTGTGTCCCCGCCGCAGCTTTAGTCAAACTTCTAGCCGCATTTTTCACAGAAATAGTCAATGTTGCGTTATTTTCTCCTGTTTGCGGTTGATCCGGTCCTACGATAGGATCATCCTCGTTTGAACACGCCGCAAATGCGCAAGCGATCATTGTCCCGAATAATAAATTTCTAAGTTTCATATACATATAATTTTATGAGTTAATAAATCTTTTATATAAACCTTTCTTTCTCAATTGCTTTTTAAGTTTTCAGTCACATAACAAGAACTCTTTGTTCAAATCTTCCCCATGACCAATCTGTTGTTCGTTGATGACATTGCAAAGGTATTTGGACTATAAAAAAAAGTAAATAGGTGTTACTTTCATAAATAAGAGGTAAAACTATAAATTTTCATTCGGGATATTTTCGGGCTGATTAGCACCGTTGTAAGGCTATCAAAAAGAGGTTGAAAAATATCGTTTCAAAAAACAAATAAAAAATTTTGCCATTCCCCGACGATTATTCGGGAAATGGCAAAACGATTAATTCTTACCCGGCAGATACTGTGAAGGGGTGACGCCGTATTGTTCCGTAAAACGCTTACGGAAAGTGGCGGTATCGTTGAAGCCGACCATTTCCGAAACCTCTTGGATAGAGTATCGCTGCATACTGATCAGCTCGGCGGCTTTCTTCAAACGTACCATACGGGTAAGCTCCAATATACTACTATCCGAGTAGTGTTTTATCTTTCTATATAATGTAGGGAGACTCATGTTTAAAGAATCCGCCAAAATCTTCGCCTCAAAACTAGGGTCATCCAAATGTTTCTCGATCGTTGAGATAACCGCATCCATAAAAAGATTGGAAGGGGAATCATCTTTCTTTACCGTTTTCTCTCCCTCGGGATGCGCACCTACAGGATTCGACGTATAGAAACGTCTCATCTCATCCCTACGTTTCAATAAACTGTTTACCTTACTTCGTAACACCTCTACATCGAATGGCTTGGTTATATAATCATCGGCGCCACATTCAATGCCGGCTATAACATCCTCACTCTCTACCTTTGCGGTTAGCAAGACAACCGGCACTTGCGCTAATTCTGGGATGCCTTTGATCTCACGACAGGTAGCAAGCCCATCTTTAACGGGCATCATCACGTCACATAAAATAAAATCCGGCCGTTCAACTCGCGCGATCTCTACACCCTCCTGGCCATTATGAGCTTCCGAAACATGATACTCACTGGCAAAAACATGACGCAGGAACCAACGGATCTGATCACTGTCATCAATCACCAACATTTTCTTCCCGGTCTCTTTCTTTTTCGGAACAACTTGGATCAACTCGGCGATCTCCTCCTTCTGCATCTCATTCAGCTTTACCAGATCACCATCCGGCTCGATGAATTCCACGGCACGTTCCATATAATGGCTTCTCCCCAAAGGAATCAATATCGTATATTGGGTTCCCGTCTCGTCCTCCGATGAAATTCCTTCGAAAATAGCGCCGGAGGATTCTGTCATATCCACGATCTGTTTCAAACCCAAACGGGTACTTTCGCTTTCTCCTAACCCATCATCTTGGATAGAGAAAGAACAATAAGCCTTGCCATTTGAGCGCACCACGGAAATATTGATCGAGATCTTTCCAAAGCGGTAGGTATTTTTTAACGCATTAGATAAAAGTACACGCAAGGCAAACTCCATCTTCCGACGATCTATCCAGACCCAAAGAACAGAGGTTTGGGTATTAATATGAAATTCCACATTATTCATGGCTATCCAGTCCACGAATAAATCACAAATCTGCTTTGTTATACTGATCATGTCATAACGAGCTATCCGAAGATGGTTTGCCACGTCATCTCCATGACGGGTATTTCGCAATTGCTCGATAAGGTCTTGAAGAGCCAAGGTATTACGGTAAGCAGACAATAATTGAGTCGCTTCACTAGAGTCAATATCATTTTTACGTTGCAACAACTCACTCAACGAACCAAGCACAAGCGATAGTGGAGTACGCATTTCATGAATCGTTTCAACAAAAAACGAATTATGGAGCTTTTCCATTTCCTCAAGGCGCTTTTTCAAATCCTCCCGTTCTACCTCATTATCCCTATTCCAATTATCAGTCTCACGGATTTTATTGACCAACATTTGTTGGATCTCCCGATTTTTTACGCTTAACGCATCGACAGACCGAAGAAGCTCATCGTTTCTCGCCATAAGCTCACCATCTTTGGCAATATACTCTTTCTTCAACCTATACATATAATAACTCAAAAAAGCTATTACACATATGGACACTATCAGTAAAATGATAAAAGGTAGAATTCCTTGAGAGCCCTCCATTGTATCATTGGCCGCAGCAATATAATGAGCTTCAACGAACAAGCCCCAAAATGCCATCATAAATTTCGCTTTAAAACCTTTTGATCTCATATCATTGATTATTAAGATGTTATTTATATAAAACGCCAGTAAAAAACGTTCGTTTAAATCTTGCGTTTTTATGTGTATAAATTATGAAGTCTCATTGATAATCATGTTATTTTTTTTATTATTTTTATCCAACTGAATAACTGAAATTTAAATAAAATTTTTGACCTTTGTAAGGCTGCAAAAAAGTTGAAGATAAAAACGCAAGATTTAAACGAACGTTTTTTACTGGCGTTTTAATAGACGTTAACAACAACTGCATTCCTATCACACAACAGAGTCAAGGCTATCAGTAAGGACCAGCGATGATATATTTACCACTCAAATTGATAGGAATAAACTAATTAACATTATTTAAGCATCATCCAAAACATGCATCAATAAAGGGACATAGAGGTATAATGATAGTTTTACCCACTTTTTTGATAAAAATACCCATCATAAAAGATACAACCTATGATTTTACATACATTCGCGATGTAGTGATAAGGAAAGACCGTTGAGGGGCGGTCAAAAAAAACCAAGTCACTTAGATTAAGGGTAAAGCATATAAAAAGTAGGGTCATGAAAAAGGGTAATTTTTTCGCAAATTGCGTATTTGCGGTTTCTGTTATTTTCACAGTTTTGTCATTCTCCGCTTGCACGGATGATTCAAATGACGTAGTAGCAACAACGAGTGAGGTTATTGAACAAGCCGAAGTGCCATTCTCCGTGGTATTAAAAGCAATGAATTCAGATGGTAACGACATTACGACCAAGGGAGAGGTGAATGGAGCTACATTATTTGTCTTCGATCAAAACAACGATTTCTTCGAGCAGATTAATGTAAACAAATCTACAATTTTATCTCGCCGGGCTATAGACATTAACTGCCCGAACAGTAATGACATAACCGTGATCGCATGGAGTGGAATCAATTCTGGAAACGAAGAGATTTCAAACATGAGCAAAGCCAATATTATATCCGATTTGCAAGTCAGTCTAAAAGAGAATAACGGCATAGCTAATATTCCGAGCGATTTGTTCTATGGACAAGTTACGCTTCATAAGAACTCTTCAACAAAATCCACCGTATCAAACGAATTACAAATCATTCGCAAAACTTCAATTTTCCAGCTTTCAACGAAAGGACTGATCAAGTATCTAGGGAGTAATGCCGGAAATTTTGAATATCGAATTAAAAATACAAAAAGCTCATTGGACTACAATGGCAACCCAACAGGAGAAGAGGTTGAATTCGCTTTCCCCGCTTCTTTTGACGAAAAAGGTAATTTGACAACAGAAGCCCAAGCCATTTTTCCGGCTCAAAATATAACGATAGAGCTTTACAAGGACGGTGATCTTATTTTTTCTAGCGAAAAAGACAAAAACGGAGAATTATTCGCTGCAAACCCCGGAAAACGCACCGAGATCACTTTCAAGTACTCTGGAGAAGTTTCGGCTAATATTGTAATTGCCGACTGGGCAACCGTTATCCAACATATAACACTGAATTAAGATACCCTCAATTTTTATATGCTTTGGCGCACGTCACGAGATTAGAGAATTTCGGGCGTGCGCTGTTTTTCTCTCAAAAACCGCATTCTCCGTGATAGGAATACCCATGATATTGACACGAACACCATCTTAACTTTATTTAAATATTAACGGAAACCCGCTTCATCACAAGGCCCACTCCACCTGTTGATAGTTTTACACACTAAACTGATACAAATACCGATCAAATAAAGATACAACCTATGAATATTATGAATATATTCGCAACAGACATTAGGGTAAGCATATAAAAATCACAGCAGGGTCACTACATAAACAAGGGTAACTAGATTTAAATTTTATATGCTAAACGCACGCTTCAGATGATTTCCGAGGCGTGCGTTATTTATATGATAGAAATACATTCTCCTATTGAGACAAATACCATCACTCAAAACATTTAGACATACATATCTTTGTATTTATAAATCAAGCAAAGCAATTTGCGAAATTTTACCCTATGACCCTGCTTACATATATAATTACCCTTAAATTATGATGTAGGCAAACCTAATTAACATAACCGCGAGGTTACATAATTATTTTGCCTGAACAATCAAGATCGTTTACGAGAAAGATTGTTCAGGTTTTTTTATCCTCCCAAAAGACCATCTGATAGCAAAAGAAAAAAGGAGATCGAAAAATCGACCTCCTTTTCTAGGTAGCGAGACCCGGGATTGAACCGGGGACCTCATGATTATGAATCATGCGCTCTAACCAGCTGAGCTATCTCGCCATCATTTTATTGTCACTGTTTCTCTTATTGACGGTGCAAAAGTAGGGGTTATTTTTGAATTACACAACATTTTCAATAAAAAAATTCGCTTAATTTTTAAGGCCTCCACCTAATCAGTTAGTTATTAGTTACTTTTTTCATCATTAAAATTAGTCGTTTTCAAATCTTTTATGTATCTTGCGGCAAATATAAGGATAAGAACAATGAAGAAAGAGAAGTTTCATATCGAATACATTTTCGATAAAGTTTCACGACGAAGCTTGTGGAATCACCTAACCACCGCTTTGGGACTTTCCGCTTGGTTCGCCGACGAGGTCATTATAAATGATAATCTCTATACCTTTAAATGGAGTAAAGAGGCCCAAGAGGCAACAGTGATCGACTCCAAGCCGGAGAACTTTATCCGTTACCGCTGGGTGGACGAAGAAGATGAGAGCGCTTATTTCGAATTTATAATCCATACAATCGAATTAACAGGTTCTACGGCACTTGAGATTACGGATTTCTCCGAACCCGGGGAGAAAAAAGATTCCATTAATTTATGGGACTCGCAAGTGGAAGATTTGAAGCGAACGCTTGGTATTTAGAGTAGTTTTACAGAAATCTGTGGGGTGTTATCGTTTTTTACACTACTTTTGCCACTTCAACCAGATTAGGCAATGTTGAGAATAAAACGATTATATACATTTATGCTGCAGACATTCCTGCCGTTGTTTCTTATGACATTCGGTATTTGTCTGTTTATTGTGTTGATGCAATTTCTTTGGCGATACATCGACGATATGGTGGGAAAAGGCCTCGGCATCCCTGTATTAGCGGAGATGTTTATGTATGCGGCCTTATTTCTTGTCCCGATGGCACTTCCCTTGGCTATTCTATTAGCCTCATTAATGACTTTTGGAAATTTAGGGGAACGTCTGGAATTACTGGCCATGAAGTCTGCCGGGGTATCATTGATACATATCATGCGTCCTTTGATCGTAACGCTACTATTTGTGAGCGTGGGCGCCTTTTTCTTCCAAAACAACGTAATGCCCGTTGTCCAAGTCAAGCTATATACATTATTATATTCCATGCGCCAGAAATCACCGGAATTGGATATTCCGGAAGGTTCATTCTACAAAGATATTCCCGGATTCAATGTATATGTGAAGAAAAAGGACCCGAAGGACGGTTTATTAAAAGACGTGATGATCTATGATTATTCGGAAGGATTCAATAACGCCCGTGTAATCGTAGCCGACTCCGGACGGCTAAAGACATCCGCCGATAAATTATTCCTTGTCCTATCTTTATTTAACGGAGAATCTTTCGAGAACGTAGGTAAAAGCCAAGCCAACACGACGCAAGCGAGAACCGCCGTCCCCTATCGACGAGAATCATTCAGCAGTAAAGATATCTTGATTGAATTCGATGCGAATTTCAACCGTACCGACGAATCTTTCATGCAGAACCAATATATGGGAAAAAACTTGAAGGATTTACAAACCTCTATCGATTCGATGGGCGTACGCTTGGATAGCATCAAGGACGTGAACGCAAAAAGCATTTACGATGCCTCATACGTAAAAACACTAAAGTCCTTACGGGCTAAAAAAGAGAGTGAAGCCGAGGGGCAGCCAGACGAGCAGCAGGAAAAACTGCCGGTAATCACTCCTACCATCAAGTTGGATTTCGACAGTCTTTACCAAGCGCAGGCACCGAGTAGTAAAGCGGCTTTATTAGGCCGAGCCAAGTCCTCGATCGAGAATATCAAGACCGACTATTATTTCCGCGCGGCCACGGTTGGCGACGAGGCCTATAAAGTACGCCGCCACTTGACGGAATGGCATAAGAAATTCACGGTATCGTTCGCTTGCATCATGTTCTTCTTTATCGGAGCGCCCTTAGGAGCCATCATCCGTAAAGGTGGGTTGGGCGTACCGGTCGTTATCTCGGTAATCTTGTTTATCTTCTATTATATTATAGATAATATGGGCTTCAAGATGGCACGCGACGGCGTTTGGGACGCATGGGAAGGTATGTGGCTTAGCTCCGTGGTCCTAACACCTATGGGTATATTCCTAACCTATAAAGCGGTAAAAGATTCTGTTATCTTGAATGCCGACACTTACGTGAATGCCTTGAAGAACTTAATAGGTAAGCGTGAAGGGAGAAAAGTGGAGCGGAAAGAGGTGATCATATACACCCCCGATTATGAGGCCACCCTCCCCCAACTGGAGAAATTGGTGGAAGAAAGTACGACTTATCTGACAAACCATAAACGTTGGATCAATTATCTGACATTTTGGAAACAAGGAGGAAAAGATAACACAGCGGAACTGTTAGCTCAAGACACGGAAAATATCGTGGAGGAATTAAGTAATTCCGACCAGAATTTGCTCTTGAATAAATTGATGGACTACCCGGTCATCGGAGGTTACAATAATAAGCTAAGCAAGCATATAAACGGGAAACTTGCTTTGGCTATCGGTATTTTCTTCCCACTGGGATTGCCGATCTACCTATTGGCTACGTACCAACGTAAATTGCTACGGCATGATATCGTTATGGTACAAAAGACCAGTAAGGAGCTGATCAATATGATATATTCATTACATTTGCTAAAAAAATAACTCGGATATAAATAATCAATAAATATGAGCGAGATTCAATTAAACACCATCGAAGAAGCTATCGAGGATTTCCGTGAAGGAAAGTTCTTAATCGTTGTAGACGACGAGGACCGGGAGAATGAAGGAGACTTTATCATTGCGGCCGAGAAAGTAACCCCGGAAAAAATCAACTTCATGTTGAAAAACGGACGAGGTGTATTATGCGCCCCGATCACGGAAGAACGTTGCCAAGAGTTGGAGCTGGATATGCAAGTTGCCAATAACACCTCTTTACTAGGTACTCCTTTCACGATAACAGTAGATAAATTAGGAGGGAAATGCACGACCGGCGTTTCCATGTACGACCGTGCGGAAACGATCTTGGCGCTGGCTGATCCAAAGACCAAGCCATCCGATCTGGGACGTCCCGGACATATCAATCCGCTCCGTGCCCGCTCTCGTGGCGTACTTCGCCGTGCGGGTCATACAGAGGCAGCCGTGGATTTGGCCCGGTTAGCCGGTTTATATCCCGCCGGAGCCTTGATCGAGATCATCAACGAGGATGGAACCATGGCACGTCTGCCGCAATTAATCGAGGTAGCCAAGAAATTTGATATCAAGATTATTTGCATCAAGGACCTGATCGCTTATCGCCTCCGGACCGAATCGATCGTAGAGAACGGTGTAGAGGTAGATCTCCCTACCGAGTACGGACATTTCCGTCTCATTCCTTTCCGCCAGAAAAGCAATGGATTAGAGCATATAGCTTTGATAAAGGGTAAATTCGAGAAAGACGAGCCTATCTTAGTACGCGTGCACTCATCTTGCGCTACAGGTGATATCTTCGGTTCCATGCGTTGCGAGTGCGGAGAGCAACTGCACGAGGCTATGCGCCGCATCGACCAAGAAGGCAAAGGGGTTATCGTTTACCTGAACCAAGAAGGACGAGGCATCGGATTGATGGAGAAGATGAAAGCATACAAGCTCCAAGAGGATGGTTTGGATACGGTGGACGCGAACTTGCATTTAGGCCATCAAGCGGACGAGCGAGATTATGGTGTCGGAGCACAGATCTTACGTCATATCGGCGTAACGAAAATGCGCCTGATGAGCAATAATCCGGTAAAACGCGTAGGTCTGGAAGCTTACGGACTTGAGGTAGTAGAGAACGTTCCTATCGAGGTGAAACCAAATCCATACAACGAATTCTACATGAAAACGAAGAAAGAACGTATGGGGCATGTGCTGCATAACATTAAATAGTTATCAGAACGTTGCAAGAATTCCGATTATTGATTACTTTTGTCGCATAATAATAAAACAACCTATACAAAAAGCAATGTCATGACACAAGTCTCAGATCGTTTAGCGAGTTTATCGCCTTCAGCAACATTGGCGATGTCACAAAAGAGCGGTGAGTTGAAAGCTCAAGGTATCGATGTTATCAACTTAAGTGTGGGAGAACCCGATTTCAATACTCCCGACTTCATTAAAGAAGCCGCGAAGAAGGCGATTGACGATAATTTCTCACGTTATTCTCCCGTAGCGGGTTATCCGGCATTACGTAATGCTATCGTTGCCAAATTGAAGAACGAGAATGGACTGGAATATACAGCAGGCCAGATCTCTTGCGCAAACGGTGCCAAACAATCCGTTTGTAACACGGTCATGGTATTGGTAAATCCGGGGGACGAGGTTATCATCCCTGCCCCTTTCTGGGTAAGCTATCCGGAGATGGTGAAGTTAGCGGAAGGAACCCCCGTTATCGTTCCGGCTGGTATCGAGCAAGATTTCAAGATCACTCCAGCTCAGCTGGAAGCCGCTATTACGCCTAAGACAAAAGCGTTAATCCTTTGCTCTCCCTCCAACCCGACGGGTTCTGTTTACAGCGCCGAGGAATTGGCTGGTTTAGCGGAAGTATTGAAAAAACATACGGATATCATCGTTATAGCGGATGAGATCTACGAACATATTAACTATATTGGTAAACACAACAGCATCGCTTCTATCGAAGGAATGAAAGACCGTACGGTTATCGTAAACGGCGTTTCCAAAGCGTATGCGATGACTGGCTGGCGTATCGGTTTCATAGCCGGACCGGAATGGATCGTGAAAGCGGTTAATAAATTACAAGGACAATATACCTCTGGCCCTTGCTCTGTATCTCAAAAAGCGGCGGAAGCGGCTTATACAGGCTCACAAGAACCCGTTGAGGAAATGCGCAAGGCCTTCGAACGTCGTCGTGACTTAATCGTTAATTTAGCGAAAGAAGTTCCGGGCTTCGAAGTGAATAAGCCGGAAGGCGCCTTTTACTTATTCCCCAAATGTAGTTATTATTACGGCAAGACAGATGGAACCCGTATAATCAACAACGCTGATGACTTAGCTATGTATCTCTTAGAAGTAGCGCACGTAGCTTGCGTAGGTGGTACCTCTTTCGGGGCACCTGAGTGTATCCGCATGAGTTACGCTACCAGCGATGAGAATATCGTGGAGGCGATCAAACGTATTAAGGATGCGTTGGCCGCATTGAAATAAGAAAAAATTAAACAGATATACTTACTTGGCAAAGTAAGATATACTGCATTGGACAAGTAAGTATATCTTCTATGGGCAAGTAAGCTATACTTCATAAAAAAGGCGATACATTGGGTTGTACCGCCTTTTTCTTTATATCAAATACGTTACCGCAATTATTCAGCACGCAAAGTGAAACGTTTGAACGCCAAGATCTGTAACTCAGGATCGATCTCCTTCATTGTCTCTCTTACAGTCTTCTTGCCATCCATAATGTCTTCTTGGTTCAACAAGCAAACCTCTTTCAAGAACTTGCCCAGACGACCCTTAGCGATATTCTCGATCATCTGTTGAGGTAAGTTAGCCGCCTTCTCAGCGGAAACAGTAGCGATGATTTCTTTAGCCTTAGCTACATCCTCTGCCGTGATCCAGCCCTTATCCATGTTACTTTCCATGTGAGCCTCGCTATCTACATGCGAAGGATTAATACCAGCCTTCTTCAATGCAGCCTCTACAGCCTTCTGTACCTGCTCAGCCTTCGTCTTCTCGATAGCAACCTGGATCTCTTTCTCTTTTACAGACTCAGGAACACCAGCCTCATCGATAGCGATCGGGTTCATAGCGGCGATCTGCATAACGATATTGTGAGCGGCTTCCTCAGACTCCTTGTTGAAAGCGGCGATCGTACAAAGTTGGTTCTTACCCATATGGTTGTATACAGTAGTGTAAGCACCTTCAACTACGCAGTAGCCATCCAACTCCATTTTCTCGCCAGTGATACCGCTACGATCCGTAACAGCTTCTTGGATAGTACCCTTGCCCATAGGCAAAGCTTTCACCTCGTCCAAAGTATGGCATTTGTTAGCCACGGCAGCGTCCAAGATAGCCTGAGTCAAAGCTACGAAGTCCTCATTCTTAGCCACGAAGTCCGTTTCGCACTTCAAAGCGATGATAGCGGCGAACTCGCCATCCTTCTTAGCCAACACACAACCCTCGGCAGCCTCACGATCAGAACGTTTAGCGGCGATAGCCTGTCCTTTTTTACGGATAATTTCCATTGCTTTCTCGATGTCACCGTCAGACTCTGTCAAAGCCTTCTTACAGTCCATCATACCAGCTCCACTCATTTTGCGCAGCTTGGTAATATCAGCCATTGTTACAGCCATAATCTTATTTCCTTTATCTTTAAAATGTTTATACTTTCAAAAATTGACAATGGACAGTTGCCAATTGACAAATCCTGTCAAAAGCCAACTGCCCATTGTATTTGTATTCTAATTGTCAATTGTCAACGTCAATTGTCAATCGAATTATTCTTCGTCTTTCGCGAACTTACCGGCAACGTTAGCGTTCAACGCATCGTCGTCTTCTTTCTTCGTACGTTCTTTCTTAACAGCAGCTTTTGCCTTACGCTCTCTTTTCGGAGCTTCCTCAGCAGCCTCTGCGTCAATTTTCTCAGCCTTACGCTCTTGCAAGCCTTCGTTCATAGCCTCGCAGATAGCGCCCAAGATAACCTCTACAGACTTTGTAGCGTCATCGTTAGCCGGGATAACGTAGTCGATATTGTTCGGATTAGAGTTCGTATCAACCATACCGAATACAGGGATACCCAAACGGTTAGCCTCGCGAACAGCGATATGCTCTTTCATCACGTCTACAACGAACAACGCTGACGGAAGACGAGTAAGGTCTACGATAGAACCTAAAGTCTTCTCCAACTTAGCGCGTTGGCGAGTGATTTGAAGTTTTTCTCTCTTAGAAAGATTATCAAATGTACCATCTTTTGTCATCTTATCGATAGTAGCCATCTTCTTGATAGCTTTACGGATCGTCGGGAAGTTGGTCAACATACCACCCGGCCAGCGCTCGATAACGTAAGGCATACCTACGGAAGCAGCCTTATCAGCGACAACTTGTTTAGCTTGTTTTTTGGTAGCCACGAAAAGAACTTTCTTGCCTTGTTTAGCCAAGTTCTTCATAACTTCAGCGGCTTCGTCTACTTTAGCAACTGTTTTATAAAGGTCAATGATATGAATACCATTGCGCTCCATGAAGATATAAGGAGCCATAGCGGGATTCCACTTTCTTTTTAAGTGTCCGAAGTGTACACCAGCCTCTAATAATTGATCAAAATTTACTCTTGACATTGTTTTTTTCTTAAATCGTTTACTTTCTTTGTTTAATTTCAACCATCAGGTAGTCTTTCCGCATGTCCACATGTAAAAAGAATCCCGATAATTTAGATACTAAACGCTTCGCTTTACTTGTAAGGGACTCACAAATAACATTAACGTTTACTGAACTGGAATCTCTTACGAGCTTTCGGACGACCCGGTTTCTTACGCTCAACAGCACGAGGATCGCGAGTTACGAATCCTTCCGCTCTTAAGACAGCCTTATCTTCCGGATTAATCTTTATCAACGCACGAGAGATAGCCAAACGGGCAGCCTCAGACTGACCTTTGAAACCACCACCGTCAAGGTTGATCTTAATATCATATTGCTCAGCGACGTTCAACTTTGCTAACGGCTGCTTTACGATAAACTGAAGGATTGAAGAAGGAAAGTATTTTTCCAGCTCACGTTTGTTGATCGTGATCTTTCCCGTACCTTCGCTAACGAATACGCGAGCGACTGCCGCTTTACGTCTTCCTATTGCATTTACTACTTCCATCGTGATTATTTATATGAGTTTATATCGATTAACTTAGGTTGTTGAGCCTCGTGCTTGTGCTCAGTTCCCTCATAAACGTACATGTTGTTCAACAACTTTGCACCCAGACGGTTCTTAGGCAACATACCTTTTACTACTTTACGGAACAGACGGTCGCCACCTTTCTTCAAAAGATCAGCCGGAGTATACTCGATCTGTCCACCGGGATATCCGGTATATCTCAAATAAATACGATCGTTCCACTTGTTACCAGTCAGAACGACTTTGTCTGCATTGATGATGATTACATTATCACCACAGTCAACGTGCGGAGTGAAATTGGGTTTGTACTTACCGCGCAAAAGCTTCGCTACTTTAGCGCAAAGGCGACCTAACGTCTGGCCTTCAGCATCAACAATGACCCACTCTTTGTTTACAGTTGCCTTGTTTGCAGAAATGGTCTTAAAACTTAAAGTATCCACTGCTTAAAAATTAAATTAATTAATAACTCAAAAAACTAGCCTTACCAACATTGTCACAACGGACACATGATGCAACAACGTGCTAAGAACTAAACTCTTAGTACAATTTGATAATAATCGGCTTGCAAAGGTACGGGTTTTATCCGAAATACCAAACAAATCTAATTATTTTTCAAGTTATTATGAAGATACTCATCACTTACGGAAGTAATACCCCAAAGAGAATGTCACGTTATTTTGATAAACGGAAGTCTCGCCGTCACGCTTCAAGGCACGGCGGTCTATCATGCCGCATAGGGAACTTACGGAAAAGAAAAAGTTACTATATTCTACCGATAGGCCGACATTCATGCCAAAGTCGCAAGGTTTCAAGTCCTTCTCATCGGACACGCCGAAATGGAGATCCGGATTGGTCTCCCGGCTCTTCATCTTGCCAAACAAGGACCAATCAAAGGTAGGACCGGCGAATACGGACAGATGAACGTCCGTGAAGGTAAATGTATAAGCCACATTCACGGGAATCTGCAAAGAGTAATACCAACATTTATTATGAAGCGCCATCCCATGTATATCCTGATTCGAATAATAAGCGCCACCTTGGTTCACGAACGCCACCTCAGGACGAAGCGACCATTTTTTATTCTTGCTCAAAGGAATATCCGCCAAACCCGCTATGCTGAAACCGAAGCGGGCTCCCGCCTCATACGTATCCTCCACCTTCTGGATCAACGAAGAATAAGCGCCTCCGGCACGTACGCCGAAAGAAACCTGAGCCATCGCCGGTAAAATCATCATCACGGCAATCAACAACAATCCGATCTTTCTCATAAACTTCCTCATTTGCTTTTCCTTCTAATAGTAAGCAAAGATATACATTTTTCAATAACATCTACATTTATCCTACTGAAACCTATAAGAAAGCGGTATAAAAAGCGCAGCTTTGCCATTTAAGCTTTAACGAATGGCACAACATGATACATCTTATCCCCATAAGATGTATCATCTTCAACAGAACTGTCTTGAAGCTGATTCCCCTACTGAGTAAAACCGGAATCTCCAAACCAATAAAGCCCCGACTGGACGAACCGGCCGGGGCTTATTCCTTTTCCGCCCTCGCTCCTCACGGAGGTAACGGCAGATGAACTTTAATTTATTACTTTAGTATTAATATTAATCCATTCCCGCCTGTTCGCCCTCACGGGGTACTTGAATCACTACAACTCCCGCAGGAATGATTTTCGATTTATGTTTTATCGTCATTATTCTTATTTAACGACTGCCTTAACAGCTTCCTCACCATCGACAGCTACCACGATGATGCCCGCAGGAGCGGCGATCGTAGCGTTATCGGATGTAAGAACCGTACTAGCCACAACCTTACCAAGAACGTTTGTGATTACCACGTTCTTACCAGCTGCGCCTTGGATCTCAACGGTACCGTTGCCAGCGATTACCTTAACGCCTTCTGCTGCGTCGGCGATAGACTCGTTGGATGTAGGAACACCTTCTACGATGTTGAACTTCAACGCACGAGACTTAGCGCTTGTCCATGTCAACTTGTCGTTAACAGCGTATAAATATCTAGCAGCCTCTGAGTTGCTCGTCAAAGAACGAACCACATACAAGTCATCAGTGTCATCAGCCAATACGATCTGAACCTTGAAACGATCCAAGCCACCTAACGTATTCACGTCATCAGCCTTAACCGCAATCTCTCTCATCTCGCCCTTGATATTTGTTGTCAAAGTATCACGGCTCTCATCGATCGTAGCGGCCTTGAAGATAGCTTTCGTTGTTTCCTCGGCCCATTGATATTTCTTGTCATACTTACCATCGGCTACATAATAGTTCACTGAGTCTTGAGCGTGGAACAAGAAGTTGTCGTTCTTAGAGATATAGAAGGAAGGAATAACAGCATCCTTATCCGTTACGTGCAAGTAGAATGCGGTAGCGTTCTGATTAACCAAGATACCCTCTTTATTCTCGTTCATGGACATATAGTTGCCTAACTCACCCTCGAATTGTACGTAACCTTCCTTAGCCGGATAGCTAACCTCAGGAGACTCAGCGATCAAGTAGGTTCTCAAAGCCCAATCATTATTTAAGTTATACGCATACAAACTATAGATATCCTCCGGTTGAGTATAGAACTGTACATATTTTCCGCTATTATCCTTATAGCTACGAACCGCTACCACGGATACGATATCCTCATCAAATACGCTAGAGTTATTCGGAACAGTCGTACCGATAACATCCACAGCGATCAAGGAAACAGAGCCATCCACATTCTGCTTGATGATAAACTTGTCAGCTTGAGAAAGATTATAAGTGTTATCCTTTTCTAATTGATTATCAGATTCAACATAGTTATAAGATGAATTTGCCAAAGAGAAGAAGGACTCTGTCTCTTGTCCGTCTACCACATAACGTAATTGGTAAGTATAAGCGTAAACAACGTCAGCCTTAGCCTTCACAGTCACATGATCGTCATCATTATAAACGAAACTACGCTCTACCACCTTCATCGGAGTGCTGCTCTTGATCAACTGCCATTGAGCGGCTTTGGATACTTCCGTAGCGAACTCGTTATAAGCATTCAAATGATATTGCTCCGGTGCTCCTGCATTCTCATAAACAGCAGCATAGAACTTATTAGAAGTCTCATAGCTATCACGAGCGAATGCCATCGTCATCAAAGACTTGTTGTCAACATTCAAGAACCCTGCGTAAGCGTCAACCTCCGCAACCTTCTCCAATTTGATTTTCAGTCTGTTCAACGGTTTGTTATAACGGGGATCGCTTGTCTCCTCGTTATAAGTATTCTCATCTACATATACGGCTTGAACATCGTCAAAGATAACACTTGTAGCGCCAACACCTAGCTCATATACGTTTTCCTCACCCTCTACCGGGAATAATTTAGCGGTGAAGTACTCGCGTGTCTCACGGTTCGTGAAGGTAACATCCTTACCGCTAACCTCCGTGATAACGAATTGATAAGCCGGATAAGCCAGATCAACCAATGTTTGAGCCTTGGCTGTCCACATGAACTCATCATTATAGACATAGCTAGGTGCTGTTCCTGTACGAACCTCTACCGTATTAACTGTCAAATACTTGCCATACAAACTCTCGGCATCGCCCTTCGTACCGCTCATGACACGGATATTATAGATAGCGGCCTTAGCCTCCGTGTTCAATAGATCGATACCGTCTTTAGCCAAAGAGCTGGACAACTTGAAGATAAACTGAGGAAGATTCGGAGCCGCAGTCTTCTGAGTAGCCAAATAGTTCTTATCGCCATGGCCCAAGATAGCCAATCTCATATCTGACACCTCCTCATGTTTCGCATCATTTGTTTTTGCCTTATAACGGAAAGTTCCTAAAGACAACGCATACGGATAATCAGACAAATTGTCTTTATTCACAGAGAAACAAGCGTTGAAAATAGATGTCTCCGTTCCTTGAGACTGCCAGCGAGCCTCTATATTGGCCGGATTCGTTTCTGTATAGAAATTAAAGTCGCTAACCTTTACAGTTGTCAGCTCAAAACCTTGACCAGCTCCGCGGTCACCAGTCGTAGCCTCAACTGTATTCGTAGAACTTACAGCGATAACCGTATGTTTGAACCACTCTTGGTACGTATTGTTTTTAGGCTTATCTCCCACGAAGAAGTACATACCATTCGGAATTGTCATCTGCACATAAGAAGGGATAGCCTTATCACCTAGGTCTACATTGATACCACCATTAGGCATATTCAAATGATAAGCTACGATCTTCTTGTCGCCGAACAAGTTCTCCTCAACGGCATCTTTGGTCTCGAAATTGAAGCCTGCCGTATTATACAGTGCGTTCAATTCGTCGGCATCCGTGAAATTCTCGAAACCAACCTTATAAAATTCAGGAGCGAATGTTCCTGTTGTTTGTACAGAAGATTTACTTATCAAAGTCCAACTTAAAACAACATTACCCGGCGCTGCTTTGTAAGCGAACATATTCGGATAAGTCACAGGAGTCCCTGTAGCCGCATACTCATCGTCTGCCTGAGAATCTGCTCCAAACACAAAGTTCGCGTTACCAGTCGTAGCTGCCGTATTCAATTCCACCGCATTACCAGCGGCATTGATGCGCAACACCTGACCTGTCAGCTCATTCGTGAATTTATAAGAAAAATCACCTCTTACACCTTCTGTCACTGATACAGTCCATACATAAGCCTTAACCGCAGCCTTATCCAAATCATCGGCTACACCATCTTTATTGATATCCGCAGAGGTAATATCGCAAACGTCTTCTTTCAAGAGTTTCGTACCTGCGTTCAACTCCGTGAAACCATATGCTTCACCGTTAGGATTCGTAATCACATAACGCGATCCATTCTCCAATTCTGTAGCTTGAGCTCCAAGTCCCAGTAAATCCTGGATGGTTGTCTGAGCGAAGGCACTACCGCACAACGACCCTGCCATCAACAGACCCGTCGTAAACAATGTAGAAATCTTTCTGTTCATAATTTAGAATTTAATATTAATAATAGTGTTAATTAAGTACTTAGCTACTTCTTTATGGTCTACTATCGTTAGAAAACGACTAGTCTAAACCATCGTTTAGATCTTGCGTTTTTCGAGAGGTACAAAGGGAAGTTTGTGGAAGGAAGAGCTTGTTTCGTAAAGGATAGGCTATCCTATTGATAAGAAAGCGAATAAGGGATGAAAAAAATAGCCCGGAAGGGTTGCAGAAGTCAAAGAAACGCGTACCTTTGCAAATGACTAATTAAAACGATCGTTTAAATCAATCATTTTTCTCTTTTATTATTTTAATGTACATGCGTACATTAGTAAATACACCATCCAATAATCAACAAAAGTAAGATCACCTTTTGCGATAGATCGGAATATTAGTTTCCTTTGTTCTAGCAAAATGACATTTTGTAAACAGAACTCCCTGAGATTCGCTTTTTCCAAGCATAAGTACAGTATAAAACGGCTTTTCACACAGAAAAACGCCATTCATAACTATCTTCCATCCGCTAGTTCGAGCACCTCACGAAAACCTCCTGTCACGATATACGGCTTATATCAAGCAAAATATCAATACAACATCTGTTTATATAACATATAGATTCTATAGAATCACACATATTATAACCTCATTATATCCTTCAGAAAACACGTACGTCTTTTTCCAAAAACATGTACGTGTTTCCGAAAAAAGACGTACGTGTTTTTTTAAAAGCAAAACAACCTCTCTCGTACTAAAAAATATTTCCTACCTTTATGCACTCATTTCAATATGCACCAGACTATACATTAATATATATGGAACCGTTTATTCATTTACACGTACATACCCAGTATTCCTTGCTGGACGGACAGGCATCCATCGACGCGTTGATCGACAAAGCGTACAAAGACGGAATGCGTGCGATCGCCGTAACAGACCATGGCGTTATGTTCGGTATCAAGGAGTTTTTCAATAAGGTTAGCAAAAAGAACAGTAAACCTCTCGGGATCATCAAGGACTCCGAGAAAGAACTAAAACCGCTGCTGACCAAGGATGCTCCAACCGATGAGGAACAACAAAGGATAACGGAACTACAAAAACAAATCGCCGAAGCGAAAGCTTCCATCTTCAAGCCGATCATCGGGTGCGAATGTTATTGCGCTCGCAACGGAAGGCATAGCAAGCTGGCCTCGCAAGACGACCGTAGCGGCTGGCACTTGATCGTTCTGGCCAAAAATAAGAACGGATACAAGAACCTGATCAAGATGGTATCCCTCTCATGGACGGAAGGATTCTACGGACGTCCGCGTATTGACAAGGAATTGTTGGAGAAATATCATAAGGATCTGATCATCTGCTCCGCCTGTTTAGGTGGAGAGATCCCACAGCATATCATGCACGGACGAATTGATAAGGCCGAGGAGTCTATCAAATGGTTCAAAAACTTATTCGGAGAAGACTATTACCTTGAGATGCAACGGCACGAGACACACGACCCCAACGCCGATTGCACGATTTTCCCGCATCAACAAGAGGTGAACAAGGTACTGATCGAACTTGCTCACAAACATAATATCAAGCTAATCGCCACCAACGACGTCCATTTCGTCAATGCCGACGACGCTGAGGCTCACGACCGCCTGATCTGCCTTAGTACCGGCAAAGACTTGGACGACCCCAAGCGTATGCGCTACTCCAAGCAAGAATGGATGAAGACAACCGCCGAGATGAACACCATCTTCGCCGATATCCCCGAAGCTTTGAGTAATACGCTCGAGATAGCCGACAAAATAGAATTCTACTCCATCGACAGCGGTCCTATCATGCCGACTTTCGCCATTCCCGAGGAGTTCGGTACCGAGGAGTCCTACCGTCAGAAATTAACAGAGCATGATTTATTTGAGGAATTCACCCGAGACGAGAACGGTAATGTCGTATTAAGCGAGGAAGAGGCGCACTCCAAAATCAAGAAATTAGGTGGATACGACAAACTATACCGCATCAAGCTGGAAGCCGACTATTTGGCGAAATTGACATACGATGGAGCCAAGGAGCTTTACGGAGACCCCTTGAACGATGAAGTAAAGGAGCGTCTGAACTTCGAGTTACATATCATGAAGACCATGGGTTTCCCCGGCTACTTCTTGATCGTGCAAGATTTCATCCGTGCCGCTCGTGAGGAACTCGGCGTATCCGTAGGACCGGGACGTGGTTCGGCCGCCGGATCTGCCGTAGCTTATTGCTTAGGGATCACCAAGATCGATCCGATCAAATATGACCTCCTGTTCGAGCGTTTCTTGAATCCGGACCGTATCTCCCTCCCCGATATCGATACCGACTTCGATGATGATGGCCGTGGCGAGGTCTTACGCTGGGTAACGGAGAAATACGGTGCCGAGCGTGTGGCTCATATCATTACTTATGGTACGATGGCTACCAAGTCCGCTATCAAGGATGTCGCCCGGGTACAGAAATTACCGTTATCCGAATCGAACCGGTTAGCCAAATTGGTTCCGGATAAGATCCCTGACATGAAGAAGTTCAAATTGGGCGACGCCATCAAGTATGTGCCGGAACTAAAAGAGGCGGCTAACGGAAATGATCCGCTGGCACGGGATACCTTGAAATACGCCCAGATGCTGGAAGGCAACGTCCGTAACACGGGTGTACACGCCTGCGGTGTCATTATCGGACGTTATGATATATCGGATGTCGTACCTGTCAGTACGGCGAAAGACAAGGATACCGGCGAGGAGATGCTGGTTACCCAATACGAGGGTTCCGTGATCGAGGAAACCGGATTGATCAAGATGGACTTCTTGGGCTTGAAGACCTTGTCCATCATCAAGGAAGCGATCGAGAACGTGAAACTGACTACCGGACATGATCTGGATATCGACCATATCAGTCTGGAGGACCCCAAGACTTATAAATTGTATTGCGACGGAAAGACAACCGGTACATTCCAGTTCGAGTCCGCCGGTATGCAAAAGTATTTGAAGGAGTTGCAACCTTCTAAATTCGAGGACTTGATCGCCATGAACGCCCTGTATCGCCCGGGTCCAATGGATTACATCCCTTCTTTTATCGCCCGTAAACAGGGTAAGGAAGAGATCAAGTACGACATTCCCGTCATGGAACGCTACCTAAAAGATACGTACGGTATTACGGTCTATCAGGAGCAGGTCATGCTTCTATCCCGTTTGCTCGCTAACTTCACGCGTGGTGAGAGTGATGCCTTACGTAAGGCGATGGGTAAGAAGTTGATCGAGAAGATGAACCATTTGAAGTCTAAATTTATGGCTGGTGGTCAAGCCAACGGCTATAAAGAGGAAACTTTAAACAAGATCTGGTCCGACTGGGAGAAGTTCGCCTCATACGCATTCAATAAGAGTCACGCTACTTGTTACTCATGGGTGGCTTATCAGACCGCTTACTTGAAAGCGAACTTCCCGTCCGAGTATATGGCCGCCGTCTTGAGCCGAAGCTTATCCAATATCACGGATATCACGAAGTTCATGGATGAATGTAAAGCGATGGGTATTCAAGTATTGGGACCGGACGTGAACGAGTCTATCTTGAAGTTCAGCGTAGATAAGAACAAGAACATCCGCTTCGGGCTAGGCGCCGTGAAAGGCGTAGGTGAGTCAGCCGTACAAAATATCATAGAGGAACGCAAGAAGAACGGCCCGTACAAGAGTATCTTCGATTTCGTAGAACGGGTGAACTTGACCGCTTGCAATAAGAAAAACATAGAGTCCATGGCTTTGGCCGGAGCGTTCGATAACTTCGGTATCCTGCGTGAGCAGTTCTTCACCGACAGTGGAAAAGGGGAATTGTTCTTGGATACCTTGGTTCGCTATGGTAACAAATACCAGATGGATAAGAGCACGGCAGTCAACTCTTTATTCGGTGGAGACGCCTTGATCGCCATCGCTAAACCGGAGATCCCGCAATGCGAGCGTTGGAGCGATCTCGAACGCCTAAATAAAGAGAAGGAGTTGGTCGGTATTTACCTATCCGCCCACCCGTTGGATGAATACCGTATCATATTAAAGTATGTATGTAATACCGGCATGGTAGAACTTAACGAGCGGGAAACCTTACAAGGCCGGGAGGTTTTATTAGGTGGTATCGTCACCGGTTTCCGGGAAGGAATGACCAAGAACGGAAAGCCTTACGGAATCTTGAAGATCGAGGATTTCACGGGTAGTGGCGAGATCCCTCTTTTCGGACAGGATTATATCGAATACAGCAAGTATGGTAAAATAGGGATGTATCTCTTGATCACAGCCCGTGTAGAGCCTAGCCGCTGGGACCCCAATAAACTGGACTTCAAGATTGGTACCGTCAACCTTTTGCAAGACGAGAAAGACAAGCTGATCGAGAAAATCAGTATCACGGTCCCGATCCATGATTTGGACGAGCCGACTATCAATGAGCTTTCGGTATTGATCAAGAACAATCCGGGCCATAGCCTGTTATATTTTAAGGTTGTCGATGGGGAACATAATATTTCCCTAAATCTCTTCTCCCAAAATATCCGCTTAAACGTGACCCGTGAGCTGGTAGACTTTTTACAGGAGAACGAGAATATCGATTTTAAAATTAATGGTTAAAGTTGTACGACGCTGAAAGAATTTGTACTTTTGGCGTCATAACAATCATTAGATTATAATTCATAATTAAATAATACGTAATTCAAAATGGCACTACAAATTACAGACGCTAATTTCGAGGAGTTGGTTAACTCCGGAAAGCCCATGGTTCTTGACTTTTGGGCAGAATGGTGTGGCCCTTGCCGCATGGTATCTCCTATCATTGATGAGTTGGCAACCGAATACGAAGGTCGTGTGACGATCGGTAAAATGAACGTTGACGAGAATGACGATGTAGTCGGACAATTCGGTATCCGCAACATCCCTACCGTTCTTTTCTTCAAAGACGGTAAGATGGTTGATAAAGTAGTAGGCGCTACGGCTAAGGATAAGTTCGTAGAAAAGATCGAGGCAATGCTTAAATAATTGAAAGTTGAGAATTGAGAATTGAAAATACCGAGGAATACGCTCTGTAACTTTCAATTCTCAATTTTTAATACCCCTAAGTATATGTCGCTTGCCCGGAGGACCGGGAAGACGGCTCATCTCAAAACCAGCCGCTTGCATACCTCTGCGTACCTCTCCTTTTGCGCAATAGGTTACGATCACTCCGCCCGGTGCGGTATGAGCATACAAACGATTATAGATTTCCTGATTCCACATCTCCGGTTGTTTCTCGGGCGCAAATGCGTCGAAATAGATCAAATCGATATCATCCGGTAGTTCACAGGCGTTACTATTTCCTTCTATTTTATGAAGTGTAAAGCGCTCTGAGATTGAAACGGGAGTATTCCACTCCGCCTCATGCAAGGCTAAGAATAACTCTTTTCTCTCCGGCCAGATCAGCTCCCCATAATTCAAGGCACGAATCGTATCTAAAGGAAGCGGGTATAACTCCACGGTATGATAATCAATATGATGTGCTTGAGATAGCTCGACATCCTTCAATGTCAAGAAGGCGTTCAGCCCTGTACCGAAGCCAACTTCCACGATTCGGATAAAGTCTTTCTCCTGCGCATGCAATCCCGCCTCAATAAATATATGTCTCGATTCCTGCAACGCCCCGTTCACGGAATGATAATGTTCATCCATCGCCGGAATATATAGCGTATGGCTTCCATCCGCCGTTATCTGTAATTCTTTCTCCATATGTATGCAAAGATAATACATACGAATCAGAATAATACTTATCTTTACCGCTATAAATATGATATAAGATATGGATAGACGCCATCTTTACTTCTTACTATTCTTATTATGTACCATACAAGCCGCTATCGGTCAACAGCGCTCCTTCTCTATCAAGGGAGTTGTAAAAGACGCATCGAGCGGACAGCCGATACCTTTCGCTAACGTAGTGGTATGGAACACGACGCAAGGGGCGGTCACCGATTCCACCGGATTATTCGAGATATCCGGCATATCACCCGGAAGCTATCGTCTCCAATCCTCCTTTCTGGGATATAAGCCATTCGTTACCGCCGAATTCAGACTAGCGAATAAAGATATATTCTTCCCGATCGAGCTAGAGGAAGCCAGCCAGAATCTGCAAGAGGTTAGCGTAGTAGCCTCTCCGTTCCGTAAAACCGCCGAAAGTCCGCTAGGACTCCGTGTAATCGGTTTCAAGGAGATAGAGAAAAGCGCGGGAGGAAACCGGGATATCTCCCGGGTAGTACAAACCTTTCCCGGAGTAGCGTCCACGGCAGCGTTTCGTAACGACTTGATGGTAAGAGGAGGAGGTCCCTCGGAAAACCGTTTCTTTTTGGATGGCGTAGAGATACCGAATATCAACCATTTCTCTACCCAAGGAGCCTCCGGAGGTCCGGTCGGTATTATCAATCCCGATTTTATCCGGGAGGTCAACTTTTATTCGGCCGCATTCCCCGCATCCAAGGGGAACGCTTTAAGTTCGATATTGGATTTTAAACTACAAGATGGAAATAAGGAAAAATTCTCATTGCGAGGAGTCCTAGGAGCCTCAGATATCGGTGTGTCCGCTAATGGACCGCTAGGAAAAAAGACCACTTACCAAGTGTCTGTTCGTCGTTCTTACCTTCAATTCCTTTTCGATATGATCGGCTTGCCGTTCTTACCTACTTTCACGGATGCCCAATTCAAGATTAAGCACTCCTTCAACCCCAAGAATGAGCTTACAGTTCTCGGATTAGGGGCAATCGATGATATGAAGCTGAATACAGGAATGGAAGACATGAGCGAGAAAAACCAATATATCCTCTCTTACTTGCCGGTCGTAAAACAAAAAACGTATACCCTTGGAGCGGTTTATAAACACTACGCCCGTAAAAATCTCTACTCGGTCATTATCAGCCGTAGCCAGACCAACAATAAGAATATTAAATACAAAGACAATGACGAAAGCAAGGAAGAGAATCTCTCCTTAAATTACCGTTCGGATGAGATCGAGAATAAGTTCCGAACGGAAAACACGTTCCGCTTACCATTCATTCAATTGAATGTCGGAGGAAACATCGAATACGCCCAATACACGAATGACACCTATCAAAAGCAATTTACCTCTATCCCCCGTACCATCGTATATCAAACAGACCTTGGCATATGGAAGTGGGGTATCTATGCCACGGCTATTTATGAGAGTTATAACGAGCGGTTTACCGCCTCTTTAGGTGTTCGTGCGGACGCAAACAATTATTCCTCGGATATGAATAATTTGTTAGATCAGTTATCTCCTCGCCTATCCTTATCCTACCGCTTGTCCGATCCGCTTTATATAAACGCGAATATCGGACGCTACTACGAGCTTCCTCCTTATACGACATTGGGATTCAAGGATAATGAAGGTAATTATGTAAACCGGACAAATCATTTAAGCTATATCCGAAGCGACCAAGCCGGATTAGGCTTGGAATACCGTCCTACCTCATACTTGAAATTCACGGCCGAAGGATTCTATAAACATTATGATCGTTATCCGATGTCCATACTCGACAGTATCCCACTCGCGTCGAAAGGTACGGACTATGGTGTCTTGGGAAATGAGGCCGTATCGTCTACCGCTACAGGGCGAGCTTATGGGCTTGAGATCATGGGACGTTGGTATAATTATAAAGGGCTTACTTTCATCGCGTCCTACACTTTGGTAAGAAGCGAATTCAAGGATGGGAGAAATATGGACACTTATCTTCCCTCGGCTTGGGACAATAAGCATCTGTTCACGTTTAGCGGGACTTATTCTTTACCCAAGAACTGGGACGTAGGCGCCAAGTTCCGGGTAGTAGGAGGCGCTCCCTATACGCCTTACGATGTAGAAAAGAGTAGTTATGTAGAAGCTTGGGACGCTAATAACGGGCTATACTATGATTACAGCCGGTTTAACAGCGAACGGCTCAAGCCATTCACGCAGTTAGATATCCGTATCGATAAAACATTTTACTTCAAAAAGATCATGCTTGGAGCCTATATCGACATCCAAAACATATTGAATTCCAAATACAAAGAGCAAGACGTATATATCAAAACGGGTAAAATTATCAACCCGGAAGCTCCCATATATGAACAACGGTACGAATTAAGACCGATAGAACGTCTTACAGGAACGCTTCTCCCAAGTATCGGAGTGATGATCGAGTTATAGATTTTAGGCGTAATAGATTCTTTTTATTTTGAATTTCAGCAATTAATCATAAATCTTTTCTATTTTTGTGGACTGTATGAACAAAAAATAGTACTTTAATCGCAAATAAGCACATGAATAGGTAGGTAAAGAATGACATTATTAAAATACTACATACGATTCGTACTCTTTATCGTGTTAAGTCTGGTCTTTTCTTTCCACTTATACGCTACAGATAATGCAGGCCCTATTTTAATCATTAGCTCCTACAATCCCGATACACGTAATACGACCGCCAATATTTCCGAGTTTATGGAGGAATATAAGCGGGGAGGTGGTATCTCGCCGGTGGTTATCGAGAACATGAACTGTAAGAGCCTCCCGGAAGCCCCCTTATGGGACGGTAAGATGAGAGGTATATTGGATAAATATAAGGAAAATAACACTCCTCAGCTTATCATAATCTTAGGTCAAGAGGCATGGGCTTCTTATATCTCCCAAGAATACAAGCCTGATATACCGGTTTTATGCGGTATGATCAGTAAGAATGCGATCTTATTACCCGACTCGGATTTAAATGTCGCCGAATGGGAGCCGAAATACATCGATATCCAAGAGTACGTAGATAAAGGTTTACACCTTGGCGGATTCTTGTATTCTTATGATGTAAAAGAAAACATCCGGTTAATACATAACCTATATCCTAAAACTCAAAATATAGCATTAATCACCGATAATACCTACGGTGGTTTAGCTATGCAGACCTTGGTAAAAAAGGAAATGGAAAATATCAAGGATCTGAACTTGATATTACTGGATGGAAGAAAGAATAATATCTACACCATTGTTGAGCAAATCAAGAACCTGCCGGATCAGACCGTGATATTGATTGGTACATGGCGTGTAGACGTGAACGACGGGTATTATGTTGGAAATGCCACGTATACCATGATGACCGCCAATCCCAGAATCCCGACATTCACATTGGCATCCGTCGGCATAGGGCACTGGGCCATCGGAGGTTTCAGTCCCAAATACAGGCCTATAGGTTCCGATTTGGCGAAAGAGGCTTTAAGTATATTGGAGAAGAAAATCGCCCCTAAAGATATCCATCCACAAATCATTCCCAATGGATATATGTTCGACGCTTCAAAGATCAAGGCTTTTGATATCAGCAGATTGTCATTGCCCCACGACGCTACTATTATCAACGAGGACCCGAGCCTATTCTCCAAATACAGGTTCGAGATCTTGCTAAGCGTAATCACCGTATTATTTATTTTCCTGATTATGATATTAATCTTCTTTATCCGGACCAATAAACTGAAAGATAAGTTATTGGATCTACAGAAGGATAATATACTAATCATGAATAATATCCAAGCTTCCATCTATTTCATCAAGCCGGATTATACCGTAAAATGGAGAAATGAGGTAGAGTTCCATGACTGTATCCCTGAATTCGGTCCGGCTAATTGCTTCTTGGTCAAGAACGGAGTAAAGCCTTATTGTACCCGTTGCACGGTCGCAAAGGCCATGGAAACCAAAAAGCAGGTCGATATCACGAATGAGTTCGGCGATGGAAAGTATCTTCATATTTTGGCGAACCCTGTATTAGACGAGCACGACAACCTTATCGGGGTTATTTTCAAGAAAGAAGATGTGACAAAACAAAAACAGGCGGAGAACGAACTGAGGAAAGCGAAAGAGAAAGCGGAAGAGTCCGATCGTTTGAAATCTGCGTTCTTGGCGAATATGAGTCATGAGATTCGAACGCCATTGAATGCGATCGTCGGTTTCTCCGGATTATTGGCCGTAACCGAGAATATGGAGGATAAAGAGGAATATATCAATATCATTAATAGCAACAACGACCTGCTATTGCAATTGATCAATGATATTCTCGATCTAGCCAAGATAGAGGCGGGTACGCTAGAATTCGTGGATTCAGACGTAGATGTCAATCAACTATTCTCCGATATCGAGCAGTCTTCCCGTTTGAAGGCGCAAGATGGTGTGCAGGTATGCTTTGTCGAGAAGATCCCGAATTGTATCTTACGCACCGACCGTAACCGGGTCTCCCAAGTCATTACGAACTTTATCAACAATGCCATCAAGTTCACGACTCAAGGTAGCATCCTGTTTGGCTACCGCCATAGAGATGATGAGTTGTATTTCTATGTAAAAGATACGGGATGCGGTATCGCCAAGGATAAGATCGGTCAAGTTTTCACCCGTTTCGTTAAGTTAAATAGCTTTGTGCAAGGAACGGGGCTGGGATTATCGATTTGCCAGATGATTATCAAGCGTCTGGGTGGAGATATAGGGGTGGAATCAGAGCAAGGGAAAGGTTCTACATTCTGGTTTACGTTGCCCTATTCGATACTAGAAATGCAGGAAGTCCCGCATGAGAAACCAAAAACCGAGAATGTACAGAAGAGCCAGTCATCCAAATCGGCAACCCTATTAATAGCGGAAGATAACGAAAGCAACTATACTTTATTCCAAGCCATGTTGAAAGATTATAACCTTATACACGCATGGAACGGGGAACAAGCGATCGATTTATTCAATAAATATCAACCGGACTTAATCCTAATGGACCTAAAAATGCCGATCGTAGACGGCTATGAGGCTACACGGGTAATTCGGGAAAAGAGCCAGTCCATCCCTATCATCGCCGTAACGGCTTTCGCTTTCGCAGAGGATGAGGAACGGGTAAAACAAAGTGGATTCTCCTCTTACATCGCTAAACCGATCAAGCCGGATAAGCTAATCGCATGTATTAATACTTATTTATAGAATCCGTTTGGTAACAATCGGAAAACGCAAGACGAAAGAGGAACCCTTCTCTACTTGAGAGTCGAGACTAATACTTCCTCCATGACGGTTCATGATCTGCCGGCAAAGACTTAATCCGATGCCGGAACCTTTAGATTTAGTCGTGAAGAAAGGTACGAAGACCTTGTCGATCGCCTCGGGAACAATTCCGCTACCATTATCAATCACCGAAATAATAACCATGCCGGCTTTTTGGACAGCCTCCACGACTATTTGAGGAGATAAGGACTCTTCACAAGCCTCTATCGCATTTTTCAATAGATTAATTAATACTTGTTCCACCATGATCCGATCCGCATATAAATTTAAATCTTCCGGTTTTACACGAAAGAAGAGGATGTCGGACTTCTCCGGAAATAGAAGCCGGATATCGTCAAAGAGAGCCGAAACCGAGAAGTTTCGTAAAGTAGGTAAAGGCAGACGGGTTAATTGCCGATAATTCTCGACAAAATCCAATAGCCCCTTACTTCTCCGGTGGATCGTTTGCATGGCTTGTACCATGATAGCGTAGTCTCTCTCATTCATGCCATTTATCGTCGCACGCTCGGCTACCGTCTCTGATAAAGAGATTACCGGAGCGATCGAGTTCATGATCTCATGCGTCAATACCCGGATAAGTTTCTGCCATGCCTCGGTTTCCGCCTCAGCGACCACCGAATTATACAATCGACTCCGTAAAGCTTCCAAGGCAGCGTTCATAGAAGAGGCCAAAGCCTTTTCGTCTTCCGTCATTGAATCGGAAGGATAAAACAGGCTCAGATCCCCGTAATGAATACTCTCTATCAGGTATTCCATCCGCTTAACAGTCTTTTGCTGATCCTTATATAAGAAAACCGAAAGCGCAAGAATACAAAATCCGAACAGCACGGGAATAAACAAAAACCCTTTCAGTATTAAGAATGAGGCAGTAAAAGACAAGACCACGATCCCCAAAATACGAGCGAACAACAAGTAACGTATCATAAGCCAAATTTCTCCAATTTACGATACAAGGTAAAGCGGGTAATCCCTAGAAGCTCGGCGGCACGAGTGATATTCCCCTCGGCACGACGTAAGGCACGTTCGATCGCTTCTTTCTCCAATACCGTCAAATTTAACTCATCGGATGGTTCCTTATCCCTAAGCGGGACAGAACGCAGAATAAAGTCTTCCGGCCTTAGCCAATTACTTTCAGACAAGATAACCGCCCGTTCAATCGCATGTTGCAGTTCACGTACATTACCGGGCCAAGCATAATTATGTAGCTTATTCTTCCCATCCCTGTTAATGCCCTTCAAGTCTTTCTTATATTTACGGGCATACTTCGACAAGAAATGTTCAGCCAATAAGATCACGTCATTTCCTCGTTCCCTCAAGGGAGGAATATGTAACTCGATCGTATTAATACGATATAAAAGATCTTGCCGGAAAGTACCTTCTGCCACGAGATGATGGATATTCGCGTTCGTTGCGCAGATCAACCGGATATCAATCGGTATGGGTTGCGTTGCTCCCAAGCGGGTTATCTGTCGTTTTTCCAAAGCGGTCAACAGTTTCGCTTGCATGGAAAGGCTTAAGTTCCCGATCTCATCCAAGAACAAGGTACCACCGGAAGCTACCTCCATTCGTCCCGGCTTTTCCTTACGGGCATCCGTAAAAGCCCCTTTCTCATAGCCGAATAATTCACTCTCGAAAAGTTGTTCCGGAATAGAGCCCACATCGATCCCGACGAAAAGATTCCCCGAACGCGGAGATTGATGATATAAGGCGCGGGCAACTAAATCTTTACCGGTTCCATTCTCCCCCAAGATTAATATATTGGCATCCGTATTCTTTAATTTATCGACCGTAGCGAAAATAGCCTGCATCGGTTCGCTTTCACCGATGATCTCGAAGCCAGCATCCTCGGGTGAACTAAGAATCTCAACTTGTTTCTTTAAATTTCGCACTTCCGCCCTACTCTCCCGAAGTTCCAATGCCGAAGAGAGTGTAGCGAGTAATTTCTCCTTTTCCCAAGGTTTCGGGATAAAGTCGGTAGCTCCTGCCTTAATCGCCCGCACGGCCTTATCCGTATCCGAATAGGCAGTCATAAAAAGAACCACCACGTCCGGGTCTATCTTCTTTATCTTCTCCAGCCAATAGAAACCCTCCTGACCACTAATAGCATCCCGTTTGAAGTTCATATCCAACAAGATAATATCCGGGATAAAAGTCCGCATGAAATGATCGATGCGCTCCGGTTGCGTAGCCACTCTTATTTGTTCCATATAGGGCTCCAGTAATAAATTAAGGGCAAAAAGGATGTCCTCATTATCATCTATAATTAATAGTTTTCCCTTTTTCATAAGCGCTGAACTAGTTTGTGATGCCTCAAAGGTAGGTATTAAATCAATGGAAGAAGCGTGCGTAATCGAACGATTATCGTGCACAGATGAACTGTTAAATTAATAGTCCGCAAAGAGGGTTAAGATTAAGTAAACGGTAAGACTATTTAAGCGAAAGAAAAAACGAGGAGAAAGAAGGAAGACTATCTTTGAACACAATTAACAATTCAGGCATTCATGAGACCACTATTGATTGGATTTTTCGTCTGTATAAATATACACTTAGGCTATGCGCAATGGACTGAGCAAGATTCGATCTGGCTAAAGGATGTATTAGCAGGCAAAGATTCCATCAAATTGAACCCTGAATTCCAAAAAGCAATCCAAAGCGGTTCTTTCCTCAACCCGGAACCAAGAAAACCGATGGGGAAACCTCAACTGGCCGCTCCCAGCAATATCCCTATCACCAAAGATTTCTCAGAATATATCCAACAAGACGATACGACACACCGAAAAGTAGCATTGAAGGATTTACCGCCATCGGTATTCTGGCGACATAATCCACCGTATAAAAAGATACTGCCTGTCTATCAATCTATCTTAGATGAATTGAAAAGGACTCCGTCCAGTGGTCGTACCTCACTAGCTACCTTCGATCTAGGAAGGATGACCAGCCGGAAAACATATGTCCATAAACGCAACGCAAAACGCAACGGAACTTGGCAAAACTACGGTAACCTCCCTACCCCAGATGTCATCTCTAAAAGGAAGAAATTCGAAAGACAACAGGCAGAGGCCGCAAAAAAGGACTCCTCATTGATGATCCAACCACCAATCGATTAGCTTACGGGCCAAGCTCAACTTACGGGGGATCTCCGGTAAGTTATCTTTGGTATAGAAGGCACCAGAACTTAGTTCCTCATCCTGCAACTTAATTTCCCCACTTACATAATCCGCTACAAAGCCTACCATCAAGCCACTCGGATAAGGCCAGGGTTGGTTTCCGAAATAAGTGATATTATCGACCTCTAAACCCGTTTCCTCACGGACCTCCCGACGCACACACTCTTCCAAGGTCTCGCCAACTTCTAAGAATCCGGCCACTAATCCATGGAAAGTTCCCCGGAAATTACGGGCATGTACCAAAAGAATCGAATCCTCCTTACGGATCAAGACGATCATCGCTGCTGAGATTGTCGGATAAATCTCATGTTTGCAAGAAGGACATTGCTTCATGATCGACGTAGTCTGTACGGTAGGAGTACCACATACCGGGCAGAAACGGCTATGGCTATCCCAATAAAGCAATTGAAAAGCCTTACCCGCCTTCTCGTAACACGCTCTCGAGATATAATCCCAAGAGGCACGCAACCCCATATGTACGTAACGGTCATTCCCCTCCACCGGAGTATCCAATTCTGCCGTACGTGCGGGAAGTCCATCCCGGTAATCAACCTCTAGCGTATGAGAAACCGGAACTGGGGGATTCTCGCCATAAGGGATGGTATACGTATCATTCTCTTTCTGAAGCAACAGTTGGTCTTTATAAAAAAGGAACCAATAACAGAGTCTATTTGAAGTTTCCATGCTGATATTTCCGAATTATCTTTCTGTATTTAAAACATCCGCGAACTTACGAATTAAAATCAAATAACGTGCGAAAGCGAACGTGCACCGTGCGAAGGCACACACAATCGTTTCTAAGCATTTTTCTATTATCTTATGATTAGCAGAACGTTACATCGATGGCACATTATTTGCATCTTTTCTAAAAAATGAATATATTTAAAACCTGTTACAATGAAACTAATGATTCGAAACTTACTTTATCTATTCAAGCGGTTTAAGACCGCCGTCGTGTTAAACCTCTTCGGCTTGACAATCGCTTTCGCCGCCTTCCTCCTGATAGTAATGCAGGTGGATTACGAGATGAATTACGATGCCATGCACAGTAAATCGGGCCGAACCTTCCGGCTAGAGGCAAATCACGGAGAATTCGAGCATAACGCCATCCATTGCCTAATGTTTAGCGATGCTTTTGTTAACTCATCCGCTCATATCACGGATTACTCCTACCGTTATCCATTCTACGGAGGAGAACGGTATTGCCAAATCGACGAGGTAGACGATCAAGGAGAAGCGAAAGTCTTTAAGGAAAACTTCCAGCTTTGTCTACCCAATATCTCAGATGTCTTTGATTTCCACATGAAAGAAGGTTCCGTCGAATGCCTATCCATTCCCGGCTCCGTACTCATTCCGGAGAGTGTCGCCAAAAGGCTGTTCGACAAACAATCCGCTATCGGTAAACGTATCCGGATGTCCGGCAGTAGTGGCTGGCAACCTGTAAGTACCACGATACTTACTATTGGGGGTGTCTATAAGGATTTCCCGGGAAATACTACAGTACAAAACCGTATTTACGTCCCGATGGACCAACTGGATCTATTAAAAAGTTCTTGGCAAATGTATGCCAACGAAATATACGTCACGCTAGACGATCCCCTAAATAAAGAGGAGGTATTGGATCATTTCAACAAGACTTTCGATTTCGCTAAAAGCCAAATGGGTTCAGCGCAAGAGATCGCATTACGTCTAACCCCCTTAAAGGATGTTTATTACACACATGATACAACTTTCGACTTTAATCCGAAAGGTCACCGGGAGACAAATTATGTGTTACTGGGTATCGCTTTCCTCATCTTATTCATCGCCGGAATCAATTTTACCAATCTCACAACCTCGTTGATTCCCTTACGATTGAAAACGATCAATACGCACCGGGTATTAGGATGCTCCATCTATAAGTTACGAGCCATCTCACTTATCGAATCGATCGTGATCTGCTTGATATCCTACATTCTCGCCTTATTCATCGTAAACGATTTGTCTTACACACCGATCGCTAATTGGGTAGATGCGGATATACGTCTTAGTCAATACAAAGCCCTGATCCTTCTCACAGCACTGATCGCTATCTTGACAGGTTGCTTGGCGGGACTTTATCCAGCTATACGAAGTACCTCCTATGCGCCAGCCTTGGTACTAAAGGGCTCTTTCGGTCTTAGTCCCAAAGGGAAAAAAGTACGTGTCGCCCTGATCGGTTTCCAATACACGGTATCGATCGCCTTGATTATTGTCACCTTATTCATGGGACTTCAGAACCATTTCATGACCTCTAGCGAGCAACTAGGATTCAATAAAGACCAAGTAGCCATCGTGAACCTGACACCGGAGATCTACGCCAAGCATAAGCCCCAATATATCCAGAAACTTAAAGATTATCCGGGAATAGAGGATGTGGCCTTCTCCGTCTACGAATTATCGAAAGAAGATGACATGATCGATCTCGAATATGCCCGTCATGAAGATAAGGATGTATTCTTCAAGGTATTCTATGCCTCCGAGAATTTCCTTTCCGTCATGGATATCCAAGTAGAGGAAGGAAGGGATTTTACACGGGAGGATTTAAACAAGGCACAAAGTGATTATATCATCAATCCGGCGGCAGAGCGGGATTTCCACTTACATCCCGGAGATCGTTTCAATGATCGTACGGTTCTAGGAGTCAGCAAGGATTTTCGGTTTAACTCTTGCCGGATCGCAAGCTCGCCTTTCGTATTCGCATTGAATAACGATATACCCAATCCTAAATTGGTATCCTATATCCGCTTCAATTCGAAAACGAATTTACAGGAAGCTGTCGCCCACGTCCGGGAAACATTGAAAGAGATCGATCCGACTTTCCCTTTCGAGATCTCTTTCTACAACACCATCTTAAACAATTTATATCAGAAAGAACAAACACTGGGTAAACTCATCTCCCTATTCGGAATAATGGCGATCTTGATCTCTATCGTAGGTGTATTCGGACTCGTGCTATTTGAGACGCAATACCGCCGGAAAGAGATCGGCATCCGCAAGATCAACGGAGCGACTACCGGACAGATTCTTTTGATGTTCAACAAGACTTATATCCAGATCGTCTCCGTTTGCTTCATCATCTCGATCCCAATAGCATGGATAGGAACACAACAGTGGCTAGAGAATTTCGCTTATAAAACACCACTCCATCTTTGGGTCTTCATCGTAGCTTTCCTAATCATTCTCTCGGTTACGATCGGTACCGTTACTTTCCGGAACTGGCAAGCGGCGAATGAGAATCCTGTGAACTCGGTGAAGTCTGAATAAACTCACTCGGAGTGATCCCGTAAATTTCTTTAAAGCAACGGGTAAAATAGTTCGGATCGGAGAAGCCGACCTGAGCAGCTACCTCCCCGATCGAATAAGCGTGCTGCCCCAATAACTCGGCGGCACGCTTTATACGTATATTACGGGTGAATGAGGAAGCGGAGCAACCGGTAGTAGACTTTAATTTCCGAAATAAGCTGGCACGGCTCATCGCCATCTCGGAACAGAAAAGCTCTACATCAAACTCCGGGTCCTGCAAATGAGCCAGAACGACCTTTGTCACTTTCGAAAGAAATTCCTTATCCGGATCGGCGATGGTTTGCTCCGGAGTACGCAAGTCGAACCGATCCCTGAAATATAACTTTAGTTGCTCACTACGTTTGAGCAGATTCTTGATCTTCGCTTTTAGGACAGCAAGACTGAACGGTTTAGGCAGATAATCATCCGCTCCGGCTCCATACCCTTCCAATTGTTGACGTTCTTCCGCTAAAGCAGTCAATAGGATAACCGGTATATGGGCCGTCCGTTCATCCATTTTCAAAGCCTCACAACATTCAATCCCATTCATGACCGGCATCATTACATCCGAGACAATCACGTCCGGTAGGATCTCCATGGCTTTCTCCAAGCCGACCTTTCCGTTTTTCGCTATCACGACCCGGTAATCCGTTTGAAAAGCATTCATCAAATAACGACATAGATCCTCATTATCCTCTACAAACAAAAGCGTTTGTCGTAGATTCTCCGGGACCGGGTTTGTTCCTTCCAATGGAACTGATTCCCGCAAAGATGCCTCTTCCATTTTAGGTTCCGAATACTCCAACCACTCCTCAGGATAAGCCTCTTCCGATATAGGCAAGGCAACCGTAAAAACAGAACCTTTCCCCAATTCACTCTCACATTGAATGGTTGCCTTATGTAACTCCAATAGCTCTTTTGTGTACGCAAGGCCGATCCCCGAACTCTCCGAGCGGCGAAACGCTATCGATTCCCCCTTATAATATTGATCAAAAATATACGGTAACGATTCGGGGGGAATGCCGATTCCACTATCCGTAATTCGTAAAGTCATGACCGCATCGGATGAGCTTTGCTCCAATAAAGCGGAAAAGCTTACCGAACCACCATCCGGCGTATACTTAAATGCGTTCGACAGTAAATTATATAGAACCTGCTCTAGGATATTCTTGTCAAAATAAGCGATTGAGATATCCGGGGCAATCGAATACGTAAACGCAATTTTATAGGAATCGGCCAAAGGAATAAAGGTTTCCGAAATCTCCTTTAAGAATCGACTGAGATCCGCACAAACAATATGCGGGGAAGGAACTCCCCGGGTCAATACCGATAAATCCAGTAATTCATTGACATGCCGAATCAAGCGATTGGTATTCCGGGAGATCGTACGCAAAGTTTCTTTATCTCCACAAGATTCTTCTGAACCGGAATGCCGTTCCAGATCCTCCGTCAATCCCTTGATTATCGTCAGAGGGGTACGAAGCTCATGAGAGACATTCATAAAGAAACGAGTTTTCAACGCATCTTTTTCCTCCAGTTCTTGCTTGGCCTGTTTCAACAGCCGTGTACGTTCTTGTATCTTACGCTCCAACTCGGCTTGGCGAAGCTGATACCAGCGCACCCGGCTCTTATAGGCGATATACAACAGTACGCATACAACCACGAATACCAGCAAAATAAACCACCACGTCCGCCACCAAGGAGGAAAGATCCTGACAGGTTCGGTAATGGGAGCGCTCCAATAGGAACCATTGCCGGAAGTTTCCACCCGAAACACATAGTTTCCCGGTGGTAGGCGGTTATATATAGCCGTACGATCGCTGGCGTCCACCTCCCGCCAATCCGTATCATATCCATCCAGACGATACCGGTATCGGATACTACGGGGATGAGAATAATCGAACGCGATAAAACCCACCTGTAAACCTTGCTTCTCACGTGAGTCTCCGATCGTGAGGTTCGTGATTCGCAGAGACTCAGGTATTTTTCTCAAACCGTCCGTTAACTGAACGGGATCAAAAGAAACGATCCCCTCATTACTGCCAAATACAAGTTCACCCGATTTGCGCTTACAGCAAGCGCCACCCATAAACTCATTCGATAATAAACCGTTTGCCGTCGTATAATTAACGATATGCCGGTTTTGTATATCCAAGCGACTCAGCCCTTTATTCGTGCTGACAAACAGGATGCCCGGCTCACCTTCACGGATTCCTCGTACGATATTTCCCGATAAGCCATCCTGTACCGTGAAATGATCAAATCGCCCGGTTCGCTTGTCGTATTGATCCAACCCCGCATTCGTACCGATCCACAAATAACCGGAAGAGTCCACAAACAGACAATGAATATGATTCGACGCAAGGGGATTCATCTCACCCGGTATATATCGATACGTGATAAGTGCTCTCGTCTTCGTATCCCACACCCGAAGCCGCCCCTCATCCGCTCCTCCCCAAAACCAAGATTCTTCGCTCACGCATAAGTTACATAACTCCGACAACGAGTTGATCGGATAATCATAAGAGACTTGGTAATCCGGTATAAAAGGGCGGATTCGGAAATCATCCAGATTCAACCGGTCCGGGTTGGCGTCTTGATAACTGATCCATAGGTTCCGCTCCGAATCCTCACGGATAGAACCTATAATCTTTCCGGATAAAGAGGACGGACTTTTTCGGGGTGAGAAGGTAAAACGCATATCTACCCGGGAAGTCTTATGGTTAATCCGATCTAATCCCCTAGAGGTCGCAACCCAAAGATTCAGGTCCGAATCCTCATAAACGGCTAGGATATGAAGAGAAGACAGATTCTCTTTTTCCGTGTATCCCAAGGTATATCGAAACAAGGAAGGTGTTAAATCCGCATGGCTCACCCCATACGTGGAATGCCCCGCCCACAGATGATCCGAGTCATCCAGAAACAAACAGGTAATCTGGTTACTGCTGATAGAATGTGCGTCTTCCGGCACGTTCCTCAACTGTCCCATTTTCCTCTCCTTCGGAGAATAATAAAAAAGACCTTGATTGAAACGGCTATCATCAAACCAGACCGTTCCGTCCTTACTCTCGAAGATGGATCGCACTTGGCATTCTCCCGTAGGTTCCAGATCCTCCGGCCGGTCAAAGAAATGCTCACATCGCAAGGCAAGCCGGTTCATCCGGCTAATCAAGCTTACCCCCTTATTATGTCCGATCCAGAAATCACCATCACCGGTCTCCAAGAATTGATATACCCGAGTATCCTCACGACCGACAGATTGGAAGATCTCTCGCTCTCCCATATCAAGCGAACGAAAAGCCCCTTCACGTCCCGTACCTAACCACATATAATCAAACCGGTCGATATAGATCGCGTTAACGCCATTCAAATTGCCGGCATTGATATCCTCCCGGTCATTTGTCCGTATCGTATAATCTTGAAAGTGGTTTGTTTCTTTGTCATACAAACTAAAACCAGCTAAAGTCCCTACCCAAAACGAATGATCCGGCGCCGAATACAAACAATTCACAGGAGACGACGAGACTACCGAACCCGCCGGCGAAAGGCGTACCAATTTCTTCTCTTTAGCATCATACTCCAACATCCCGTTCTCCGTACCTATAAAGATATGTCCCGGAACGGAGGCCGAGAAACAAGTAGGACTACCATACACACGTAACTGTTGTCGAAGCCATTCTTTCGTGAAATTCAAAAATGTATCCGAACCTCTGTCATAACGGCTAATCCCACCCGAGGAAAAAAAGATCCAGATACCTCCATCTGAATCCTCGAATAATTTATCGATAGAACTGCTTTGTATACTTTCCGGACAATCCGGTACGGGCAAGAATACTTTAAACGTATATCCATCGTAGCGGTTCAAGCCTTCAGTCGTCCCGACCCAGACATACCCGGTACGATCCTTCAAAATAGAGGTCACCGAAGAAGAAGAAAGCCCGCTATCCATTGTTATCCGGTCAAAAATAACGTTGGTAGCTTGCGCTCTCGTTATCATAAGTACAAACAGCAGTAAAAGGTATATTCTCATCCATTCATCTGATTAATGCCCCAAATATAAAGATTAAGTGGGTGAAAATCACAGAAAACAGAAAGATTGAACGATTTGTACGGTATTATGAAACATATGTCCGGCCCGCTCCCTCCCTATTTCCCTAGCTTTGCGGTATCAATTCTAAAACGAATGTAAAATATGAGAAAACTTTTTCTATCGCTAGTATTCCTTAGCGTGCTACTATCTATCCATGCGAATCCGGGTATTAAAGGAATCGTAATCGATCAAACCACCCGTAAGGCATTAGACTACGCTCACGTTGTATTATATGATGGAAATCATATCGTCGAAGAAGCTATGACTGAAGCGAACGGTTCTTTTCTAATCCAGCCCGTAAAACCGGGAACGTATTCGATCCGTATCCATTTTCTGGGATATGATGTTTATATGGGAGAGGAGTTTATCCTTACAGAGCAGATCAAGGATCTGGGTACTATCCCGATGCGAATGCTTGAGGTAGGCTTACAGGAAGTGGAGGTCGTAGCCAACAAGAAACAAGTCATCTATAAACTGGATAAAAAGATCATCGAGGCTTCTTCCAACCTGCTTTCCTCGGGAGGAACCGCTGTCGATATCCTAGAGAACACGCCTTCCATCCGGGTGAACGCCGAGGGAGAGGTTACCTTCCGGGGGAGTAGCGGATTCACAGTCTACGTAGATGGAAAGCCCAGTATATTTACCGGGACCCAAGCCTTGGAACAGATCCCGTCCGGACAAATCCAGAATATAGAGATCATCACCACCCCGTCCGCCCAACATGATACAGGGGGTGATGTCGGGATCATCAATGTCATTACCAAGAAGAACTTCGGGGAAGGGTTGAGCGGAGTAATCAACCTAAGCGGGAATACGGTATGGAGCCGGACCTTGGATTTCTTGTTGACCGGACAAAACAAGGCGTCTCAATGGCGTATAGGCGGTTATGTGGGAAACCGACTTCGTAAAAGTCATTTTACCCAAGAGAAAACGACGTTGGTAAACGATACGACAACGACTTCTTATTCCAATGGCCCCCGTGAAAGTAACGGCTACGCATATATTCTCAACGGAGGTTGGAGCTATACGCAAAAACAAACGACTTTTTCTATTAACGCGGAAGGCGGATATGCCGGACTCAAGCGAAAAGGGGATCTGGAATATACGGAAGAACGTTCCGCTAATGGCGAGCAATTCGAGAACGGAGAGTTCAAGAGCCTTGACGACTTTGATATCCATGAGACTTTCGGACTAGGGAATCTGGCCGTGGATCATAAGTTCAATGATAAGGGGCATAACCTTAGCGGTAGCTTCTTCTTGAAATATGGAGGCGACGCTCTGGAATATTTCCAAAGCGATCTGTTCGACAAAAACAACGTACGCCAGCAAGGTCATCGTGCGTGGGAGGCCGAACATCGTTGGACCGTCCGTGCGAAAGCCGATTATGTATTTCCATACAGCAAAACCGGGCAAATCAAGGCGGGTTATCAATATTTCTCATACTCGGAAGACGGCGATTATAGTATGCAGTTTTGGAACCCGGATACCAAAGAGTTCTTCTGGCGTGACGATATTTACAACACGTTCTATTTCCAACAAGGGATCAACTCCCTTTATGCGATCGTTGGGGATAGCTACCGGTCTTTTGATTTTCAAGTAGGATTACGGGGAGAACATACGCATCAAGTATTACGTAGCTCCAAAGATTGGGCGAACCGCCTACAAAAGCGTTTTGAGTTGTTCCCATCCGCCCATATCGGTTATAACCTCACACAAAATCAGAAGCTTCTATTCGCTTACAGCCGTCGTACGACCCGACCGGAGCTTTATTTCATGGAGCCATACATCACTTACAAGGATTACTATACAGCCGAGATCGGTAACCCGGATATACGCCCGGAGTACATTCATTCTTTCGAGTTGAATTATTCCTTGACTTCCGGCGACAATGCCTTGTCTGCCTCCCTATTCCACCGAACCCGCAAAGACAAGATCGAACGATTACGGGTTCCTTACCAAGCCGGGGTTACCTTGGATTCCATGGCGAACGTGGGACATGATTATTCCACCGGAATAGAACTATCGGGCAGTTTGCAGGCCACCAGTTGGTGGAATACGCAAATAAACGGTAGCCTTTATCACTACCGGGTAGAGAACGAGTATAAGACGGACGGAAAGAATGAGACCAGTACCAATTACGAGATCGCTTGGAACAACGCTTTCACGGCCGGGAAATACACAAGGATACAGCTTGACGGCAATTTCGTAGGTCCTTCCGTAACCACCCAAGGAAGAACCCAGTCGTTCTGGTTTGTCAACCTAGCGATACGGCAACAATTCTTCAAACGGAAGTTGACGGCCACCCTCTCTTTCCGGGATGTCTTCAATACGGCCCGTTATGTCAATACGATCACTTCCTCGAACTTGATTTCCAAAACACGAATCCGGCCCGATTACCCGTTGATAGGCTTGACCCTTAGCTATACGTTCAACCAGTTCAAGCTAAAGAATGGCTTATCCAACAATTCAAAGGATTTATTCGAGGGGACGAATCATTAATACCGAATTACCCTACTTTCAAAGTAAGCTAGCTTCGTTGGCAAAGTAAGCTAATTAAAATGCCCAAGTAAGTTAACTTACTTTGCCAACGAGATAAACGTAGTGGTCCTTATATCTTGTTTACCGAGGATAGAATACATCATTGGGTAACTGTAACTTTTTTGAATCCAACTTTGTTACTTTCCAATTTTAAGTTACTTTTGTGAACACTTAGTTAAAAATGAGGTATATTCAATGATTAACAGCATATTACTGACTAATTTCACGGGCTTTGCAAACAATCGTTTCGATTTCACCGAAGGAGTAAATGTCCTCATCGGCAAGAATGGTACCGGCAAGACACACGTGCTTAAATGCTTGGCTGCCACCTTGCAGGCACGTCACGACTTCCTCGGCAAGAACTCTGCTTCCAAAGAGCAGTTTGAGTATATCTTGGCGGAAGATATGATCTATTATTTCAAGCCGGACATCATCGGCAATTTGGTCAGCAAAGGACTACCTTCCGGTAGGGCGAACATTGCGGTTACGATAGATAGCAAGGTATTGCAATATAGCTTTTCCTCTGCAGCCAAGACGACTGTGAAATTGGAAACGGACGAGAAGTGGAACGACCGTCATTTCATCTACATCCCTCCTCGTGAAATGTTCTCTTTGTTCGAGGGTTTTATCGGTTTGAGCAGTAAGCGTGAGATTTCATTCGACCAGACCTACATCAATCTAGCACACGCATTGGCTCTCCCCGTATTGCGTGAGTCTGAAGATAATCCGTTGAGACCGGCTGTTGAGTTGTTGGAACGGGAATTGCAGTTCAAGGTGCTGCAGATGAACGGACGTTTCTATATACAGACGGAAAGTGGTAATATGGAAGCGCATTTGGTGGCAGAAGGTCTTCGCAAGTTGGCCTCTATCTTATACCTCATACTGAATGGGGAAATTAATGCGAACACCATTCTGTTCTGGGATGAGCCGGAAGCCAATTTGAACCCGGCTCTTATCAAAGTGGTGTCGAAGTTCATCCTTGTGCTTCAGGAATGTGGTTTGCAGATTTTCATCGCTACACACGATTATTTGCTTACACATACGCTTTCTCTTTATTCCGAGTATAAAGAACACACCGGTGTATCTGTCAAATTCTTTGGGCTGAAAAAAGAAGGCAAGGGAATCATTGTAGAGGAAAGCGAAACCTTGGCAGGCATACAGAGCAATCCGATTCTGGAGGAATATGCAGCCTTTTACGACTTGGAACAACAATTCATCAGCAAATATGAGTAATTTTCAGGAAAGCGGCATAAACTTCAAGTTTCAATCTCCCAAATGGAACGTTGTCAAGTACGACGAACATTTGGCGCACAAAAAAGTAAGCAATGCCTTGCAGCCTACCAAAGCGGTGGACTTTTTAGGTATTCATGACAACAGACAGTTGTTTTTGGTAGAAGTAAAGAATTACAGAGGGCATACACACGATGCAGAGACTCAGGAAGTGCTTCAGGCAAAAGGCGAGGAATTAATGCGCAGGATTGCTGTCAAAGTTAGGGACACAATCGCCACGGTAACTAATTCTGCTCGTTTTTCGACCAATGATGAGGATTTTTTTACCCGGATTAATCAGTTGCTACTTGATAATCAGAAAAAGATAGTCATTATTGCCTGTATAGAACTGGACATTGCTGGTGAAAAAGAACACAAAGCCCGTATGAGTGTCTGGATGCAAAAATTAAAGCAAAAGTTGGCATGGTTACATGCGGCTAAAATTTCCATCAATCCGATTGAAAATATCTCTGCTGTCTTGCCGGATACGGAAATCTTGTTCGTGTAATCTCCCGGCAAACTTTAGTGACCTTTGTTGCCGGTCTTTTATTAGTCCGTCTTTTTCTCTTCTGTGGATTCCCCAAAAGTAAGCCCCGATCGAATAAACGACCGGGGCTAATTCTTTTCCCGCTTTCCTTCCTCACGGAAGTACTAAGGGATGAACTTTAATTTATTACTTTAGTATTAATATTAATCCATTCCCGCTTGTTCGCCCTCACGGGATACTTGGGCCGAGGCCCTCACGGGAACTTAATATCGTCATTATATTTTTATTTAACTATTGTCTTAACAGCGTTCTCGCCTTCTACGGCTACTGCGATGATTCCAGCAGGAACAGCGATCGTAGCGTTGTCGGAAGCAAGAATAGTCTCGGCTACTACCTTACCTAAGATATTAGAGATAACCACCTTCTTACCGGCTGCGCCTTGGATCTCTACGATACCATTGCCACCTATTACCTTAACACCGGCAGCGCCATCAGCTACAGACTCGTTGGAAGTAGGATCACCAGCAGTGATCGTGAACTTCATGGCGCTATTCTTATCAGTACCCCAAGCCAATTTGTCGTTGAGGCCATATAAGTAACGATCTTTCTCCTTAACGGAACGGATCACATACATACCCTCATCGTCAGCGCATTGGATAATCTGAACCTTGAAGTTATCCAAGCCGCCTAATACGCCTTCGTCGTCAGCATTTTTCGCAACTTTCACTTCCTTACCCTTTACTACCGTAGAGATCGTATCGTTGTTTGCCTCGATAGAAGCAGACTTGAAGATAGCCTTAGTAGCTTTTTCAGCCCATTCATATTTCTTGTCGTACATGCCGTCCGCTACATAATAGTCCACAGAATCCTTCGGATTGAACAAGAACAAGCTTCTATTAGGATCTTCCGTACCCTTAGAGATATAGAAAGAAGGAACGATCGCTTTCGTATCGGTTACGCGCAAATAGAATGAGTATTGCTCATTATTCACTACGATACCCTCTTGGTTCTCGTTCAAGGAGATATAGTTGCCTAACTCGCTTACCAATGAGATATGGCCATTCTTAGCGGGATAGCTGATTTCCGGAGCTTCCTCGATCAAGTAAGTCTTTAATGTCATGTCTTGATTATTACCCGGCAATGCATAAACTACGGATGGAGTTGTATACACATACTCGTCATTGTTATACTTAACAGCTACTACTGATTTCGTAGTCTTGCCAAATACAGTTGTAACATTCGCATTCGTACTTGATACAGGAATCAAATAAACAGAGCCATCAGCAGCTTGTTTAATAACGAACTTAGCCGCATCTGCCGTAGCCATAACGTCTGCACCGTTAACATGGGTACTAGTATCTGTACCTTGCGGGAAATAGGCATTAGTCTCTATACCATCATTGATATAGCGCAATTGATAAGCATAAGCATAGCCTTTATCGCCCTTAGCCTGTACGGTCACGTGGTTACCTCTATTGTAAACGAAGCTACTCTCGATGATCGTCTTCGGAGCCTCGTCTTTGATCAATTGCCATTGAGCGGCATCGGATACGCTGTTGGCGAACTTACCATCAGCATTCAATTTGTAGACATTACTATTATTGTCTTTTGTAACAGCGGTATACCATTTATTGGAAGTCACGTTGTTGTCGCGAGCGAAAGCCATTGTTACCAAAGTCTGGTCATCTACGTTCAAGAAACCTGCGTATGGATCAACTTCTTCTACTTTCGTCAACTCCACTAACAGACGCTTAAACTCTACGGTCTGAGTCGAAGCAGTCTCACGGTAGGTATTCTCATCAACATAGATAGGAGTGATATCCCGAGTTGAAGGAACAGCTGTCTCATATACATTCTCACCCAAATCTGTTTTAGGGAACAATGTCGTAAGGAAATGATCACCTGTCTCACGATTCGTGAAAGTGATCTTATAAGTATCATCCACGCTTGTAATCATCCATTGATAAGCCGGAGTCTCTGTCTGTGACAACACCTTCGCTTTTGCGACAAGCTCAAAACTACCATTATCGACCGCAGAAGTCAAATATTTTCCATATACGCTCTTCACATCCCCTTGCTTACCGCTCAATACACGGATCGTATAAACAGCTGCCTTAGCCTCCTTGTTCAACAACTCGATACCTTTCTTCGTACCGGCAACGCCCAACTTAAAGATGAACTTATCCGTCTTGTCTGAAGTGTTAGAGATCGTAGTCAAGTAGAAATTATCATTATGCTGCAAAATCTCCAACTTGATTTGAGCATCCTTATGATCGGCCTTGCTACCTTGTATTCTGAAACGGAAACGATCCAGATTCAACTCATACGGATAAGATTCCACGTAACTCTTTTGAACACGGAAACAAGCGTTATGGATAGAAATCTCGTCACCTTGTGTCTTCCAAGCCGCACCTGTTCCTACATACAGGTTCAAGTCACCAATTTCCTTCTCTACCAAAGAGAAACCATCACCATTCGCACGTCCGGCGTTCGTTCCCTCCATTGTCTCTGTAGAGCTTGCAACCAAAACCGTAGCGTTCAACCACGCATTATAGTCCCTAACCACTTGGTCACTATTATCTAAAGCTGGAGCATTTTTCGTAAAGAAGTACATACCGGCAGGAATCTGCAAGTCTGAAGAAGATCCTGAATACCCCGGGTATTGTGTAGCATCAATCGTAATTGGGCGAGCCAAATAACGAGCTACCACCATTTTGTCGTTAAACAAGTTACCGATAGGTTCTTCACCTTGATCTTTAAGACGTTTAGAAACGAAAGAGAAACCAGATGTATTGTACAATGCGTTCAATTCCTCTGAATTCGTCAACAACTCAGACTTAACCTCGTAAAAGATCGGAGCCGCAATCGTCGTAGATACTGTTGACACATTACTACCCCAATTCAAGCCGTTGAGAGGAGTAGAAGATGAATAAATATACAAATTGTTATTCGTGCCAGAATATGCACCTCCCGTAAGAGCAGAAACAGAAGATCCATCAAATACGAAATCCTTATTCGTATTCTTATCCTCTACTTTCGTGTTTTTCTCTATAGCCGTAAAGCCGACATTAACCCTTAAAAGCTTTCCTGTCTCAACATTCGTAAAATTGTAAGAGAAGAAGCCTTTCGGAGATTCAGTTATGCCAACAGTCCAAACATACTGTTTAACATCATCATTATCAGCAAGAGGCGTAGATAATCCTATCGTAGACTCTGTAATGGTGCTACCCGATAGCTCATGACCATAAGCCTCATTATTCGTCTGATCATTAACAAATACATACTGGTGTCCAGCCTTCAATTCCGTAGCAGGCGTTGCGGTAAACGTCCCCTGTCCATTCACAAAGCCAGCCAATTGCTGAATAGAACTTTGCGCCCAAGCACTACCGCACAACGAACCCGCCATCAGCAGACCCGCCGTAAACAATGTAGAAATCTTTCTGTTCATAAATCGAAAATTTAAATATTAATAATAGTGTTAATTGAATATCTATCAAATCCTTAATCATCCTTCGTCTATACCGAAACGACTAGTTTAAACGATCGTTTAGATCTTGCGTTTTTAAAGGAGGAAAAAGAGAGGTTCGTCTGCCGAATCGGTTGTTTCTATTCTATTGATAAGAAAGCCGATAAGGGGCAAAAAAAATAGCAAGGAAGGGTTGCAAGTGTCAAAGAAACGCGTACCTTTGCAAAAGACTAATCTAAACGATCGTTTTCACCGTTCATTTTCATGTATATAATATAATGTACGTGCGTACATTGAATAAAGGCTTACTAAAAATCTTCCTACAATAAATAACATATTCAATATAAACTGCCCTGTTTTGGGTCTCCCAAGTGAATAACTAACGGCTTGTCGAGTGAATAACTTACGGCTATACCTAGTGAATAACTTACGGCTTGGGAAGTGAATAACTAACCACTTACAAACCTTTTTTCCTACCGTTGACCAAAGGAATTTCCTATCACCACAATGCCCATTATAAGGTCTTTACAATAGGCATTGTAACACCTTTATAATGCCCATTGTAAGCCGCTTATAACTGCGATCATTAGAACGCTCAAAAAGGACACTGATAATCAATACATTAAAAACGCCATTACCTTATCCAGAAAACACGTACGACTTTTACAAAAAACACGTACATGTTTTCTCGGAAACACGTACGTGTTTTTCCAGAAGCAAATTCCGGTCAAAAGCAATAAAGATTCTGATAAAGCCATTATCTTTGCTTCAAAATCAATATACAACCACGATGAGACACTTAAAGTACTTGGCTTTTGTAGCATGTCTGGGAAGTCTTTCCCCGGCCTTCGCACAAAACGCCTCTAAAAGCTTGACAATCGATGACCTAGTCACTTGGCAACGAATCACGGACCGGGAGATCTCGGACAACGGAAAATGGGTAGCTTGCAAGATGGAACCTTGGGAAGGTGACGCTACCGTTTATTTGTATGCGGCCCAAGGGCAAGAGACCGCCACTTTTTCTCCGGCCGATAAGTTCGCGTTCTCCGCTTCCTCGGGTTATCTGGTTGTCACGCAAACACCCGGAAAGTCTACGGTAGATTCCCTGAAAGTATTGAAGACGAAAGAGGACAAGATGCCGATGAACACCTTGGTAATCTATTCCGTCGCCGGTAAAAAGGAGACGATAGACTCCCTCAAAACCTTCAAATTAGCGGACGAGGCAGATTGGATCGCTTATCAAAGGGGCCGGAAGGACTCCACTTTGTACGTCCGTTCGCTGGATGGAAGCAAGACCTTCCAGTTCCCGACCGTAACGGATTTCCAATTCGCCAAGAAAAGCGGTATGCTATATTACACGAGCGCGGCGGAAGGAGAAGCAGGTATATTCACCTTGAATCCGGAGAAAGGAAGTCCGGCGCTCATCAAAGAGGGAAAAGGCGTATTCAAACAAACCACGTTCGACGAGAAAGGAGAACGGCTGGCTTTCTTATATTGCGCCGACAAAGATTCTTCTTACAAAGCGTTAAGCTTATGGCTATCCGAACATAACGCTCCCGCGAAAGAAATCGCCACCCGTGGAAACAGGGCTTTCCCCGCTGAATGGGTAATCAATGAGAACGGGATGCTTCAATTCTCGAAATCCGCTTCCCGTCTGTTCTTCGGTACCTCACCGGAGCCGAGGCAAAAAGACACGACCCAACTAGCCGAGAATCGTCCGAACGTACAGGTTTGGAGTTGGGATGAGCCCGTACAATATACCGTACAGAATTATAACAAGGAAAAAGACTTAAGGAAAAGCTATCAAGCGGTTTATAATCTGGGCAACGGCTCTATCTTCCAATTGGCGAATGAGGAATTACCGAATATCCAATTGGGTAATGAGGGTGACGCACCCTTGGCGCTCCTTTCCACTTCCCGTCCCTATTCTTTGTCTTCCATGTGGGAGGCCCGCACACGCAGCGACTATTATACCGTATCGTTGGATAACGGGGAGCGCAAGCAAATCGCCCAAGCGGATTATGGCCGTTTCCGCCTCTCCCCACAAGGTAAATATGCATATTGGTATGGCGAGACGGATAGCTGCTGGTACACGATCGCCTTGGCGGAAGGTAAGCAATATCGCCTAACCACTCCGGAAAGCTTTCCGGCTTGGGACGAGGAGAACGACGTTCCCGATTATCCTTATGCGCATGGAGCCGCCGGCTGGACCGCGAACGATCAAAATCTCTTGATCTATGATCGTTACGACATCTGGAAATTCGATCCGACCGCAGCCACCCCACCGATCAACCTGACCGTGAACGGAAGGAAGGAGAAACTTTCCTACCGCTTGGAACAACTGGATAAAGAGGCTCGCTTTATCGACCTCGGCAAACCGCAATTATTAAAAGGATTCAACGAGGCCACAAAAGGATACGGATTCTACAACGCACGCCTCTCTGCTCCTGCCGCCCCGAAGACTTTGCTGGCGGGTAATTATATGCTGCGATCTATCAACAAGGCGAAGAATACGGATGACGTGATCTATACGATGGAAACCTTCCAGCAATACCCGGATATCCACTATTCGACCTTGGCGTTCAAGAAATCCGTGCAATTGACGCATGGAGACAAACAGCAGGAAGGTTTTATCTGGGGTACCGCCGAGTTGGTATCATGGATTTCCTTGGACGGCCGTCCACTGGAAGGTGTCGTTTATAAGCCGGCGAATTTTGATCCGAACAAGAAGTACCCGATGATGGTAAACTTCTACGAGCGGAATTCGGAGACTTTATATAATTACCGTATGCCGGAACCGCATCGTTCTACGATCGATTATCACTTATACAATAGCAACGAATATGTCATCTTCAACCCGGACATTCGCTATGTAGATGGTTATCCGGGAGAAAGCTGCTATAACTGCTTGATGCCGGGTATCACCATGATGATCGCCAAAGGATATATCGACGAAAAAGGGATCGGTGCGCAAGGACATAGCTGGGGAGGTTACCAAGTAGCTTATTTAGCGACTCGCACGAATTTATTCTCCGCTATCGAGTCTGGGGCGCCTGTCGTAAATATGTTTAGCGCTTATGGCGGTATCCGTTGGGGTTCCGGCATGGCCCGCTCTTTCCAATACGAGCATACACAAAGCCGTTTAGGAGCTACGCCATGGAGTTCTCCACTTCGTTATCTGGAAAACTCGCCGTTGTTCACGATGGATAAGGTGCAGACCCCAATATTGATCATGCACAACGATGCCGACGGCCATGTGCCTTGGTACCAAGGTATCGAGTATTTCGTTGCCATGAAACGGTTAGGTAAACCTTGCTGGTTACTGAATTATACAGGCGAACCGCATTGGCCGATGCATATGGCAAACCGCATCGATTTCCAACGCCGCATGTTCCAATTCTTCAACCATTACCTAAAGAACGATAAAATGCCTAAATGGATGTCCGAAGGCGTACCTGCCGTAGAGCAACCATTTGAGTTGGGGTATTGATCAGACAATCTTATAAGAGATTATGGCCAAAGCGATAGTTATACCATAAGCTTTAGCCATAATCTCTTTTTCCATTTAAACAGGAGATCTTTTGAAATAAATACGTATATTTGCCAATAACATAAAAACAAAAGATATGAGAACGACAAAAACCAGACCAACTAGAAATGTTTCGTCGCCCAAGATGGCTAAACACAACATTTCCAACCAAAGGAAAAGCGATAGCCAACCTTTCAGTCCTATGAATGAGAAAGATTTATTTCTAGCCCATTCCAGACAATCCATGGCAGCATATATATCCAAATATCTCATCGAATGAAAATACATCAACGAGATGTTGTAGAAGTCAATTATCTATTTCCTAATGGAATAACCAAACCTCACATGGCTATCGTCATCTCAAACGATGATTTGCAAGCAGCTGAAGATTTCTTTTACCTAGCTATGATATCTTCCAAAAACTATAATCCACAATATACATTTCCTTTAGAAGACTCTATGCTAACAAAAAACTTAACAAAGAAAAGCTTCGTTATTTGCCAATTAATAGGAGGTTACACAAAACGAGACGTTGTGAGAATATGCAGCCATGTAAAAGCCGAGCCTTTCAACTTGATTGTTGAAAAAATCAAGAAAGTCATATTCTAGAACGTCATACGAAACTCGGTACGGACACCAGGCAAGGAATCAACGGTTAAATCGCCGCCATGCAATCGCATTATGCGGTGGGAGATACTGAGACCGATGCCGCTACCACCGGACTTCGTAGAGAAAAAAGGCGTAAAAATAGCAGACAATAGTTCCGGAGAAATGCCGGGGCCATTGTCTGTTATAGTTATATATACCCTACCATCAGCCTCCAAGGCTTCTACGGAGACGATGGCATCCGCTTGCCCCTCTATCGCCTGTAATGCGTTACGGATCAAGTTAATCAGAGCCAGCACAATCAAGTTTTGGTCCGCATGTACCGTTAAAGCTTCCGCAGAGGAGAAACGAATACGGTCGCTACCCGCCTCGGCACACAACAACCGTTCCATCTTCCGAAATAAAGAGGTTATAGGCACCTCGGTTCTTTCCGGCTCCGGAAGATGCGTCAGACGATGGTAGGAATCCAAGAAAGCGGATAGATTTTTCGCTTGCCCATGAATAACCTCCAAACCTTCCCGTAATTGCTCCGGAGTATATGTATCGGAATATTTCAACAGATCAGCAGATAAGGAACGGATTGGCGTAATCGAATTACGAATCTCATGCGTCAGTACCCGCAAGATGCTCTCGTAATACAAGCGCTTCTCTTCCATCTCATTCTGGTTTTGACTGAATAGGAGGATAATCCGATTCATTTCCGCATATAAGTCCTTTACAAAGGGATCATTCGTTTTATCCGGGTATCGCAAAGTTGTATTCCCATTACGAACCGACTCGAAGAAAATAGCGATCTTACGATTTGTACCGTTTATCCACTGGATTAGCAACAGAGTTATCAACAGGATAACACACAGACATACAAAGGATAAAAAATAAGAAATACCGGTTATCAACAATACAGATCCAAGTAACGCAAAAAGTACGATTAAGGAAACGCTCCCTATAATCTTCAGGTATAAATTCCGGTTAACCATGGTTACTCTCCTTATAATCTACAACCCGTATTTCCGCATCTTATTATAAAGGGTCTGGCGGCTAATATCCAATTGTTGAGCCACAAGCGTCAGGTTCCCTTTCTTTTCTTTCAATACCTCGGCGATAAACTGCCGCTCCATATCCTCCAACGTACAAGGATGGGAGACTAGAGATTCTGCCACAGAGGAAATCTCTCTCTCATCTGATTCCGCACGACGTTCCAAGACGTGGGTAAGTGCTTGAATCAAATTCTCGTTATCCCAAGGTTTCACGATAAAGTCCGTGGCTCCCTTTTTAAGGGAAGATACAGCCAACTCGATATCCCCAAAAGCGGTTATCAAGATAACGGCCGGAGGATTCTTAAGCTCCAAGATACGATCCAACCAGAAAAGTCCTTCCCCTCCGCCTTGCTTTCCAGTGCCGAAGTTCATATCCAGTAAAACCAAATCCACATCTCCATTCCGCAAAAGGGCAGGCAATAATACGGGAGATGATACGGTAACGATCGTCTTAAACTCATGGGACAAGACCGTCCGCAGACTTCTCAATATCGCCTCATTGTCATCTACGACTATAATCTTCGCGTCACGCATTAAGCCTCCTCTTTTTTTCGTACGCAAAGATACGATCTTTTCCCGGGTCTCAGTGTCCAATATTTAGACAAATCCAGTTCTTTACGATCGTTTCCTCCGATTTTATTTGCCATATTCCACGCAACCGGATAGCTTTGAACCAACAAACAGATAAAACCATGGAATCCATATCTCTAAAACTTATATTCCGTAGCTGGTGGCGAAACAAGACGTTCGCCGTCATTTCCTTATTGAGCCTGGCGGCAGGCATCACTTGTACCAACCTACTGATCTCATACGTCATTTATGAATCTAGGATAGAAGCCCATAATCCCAATAAGTCGCATATCATCTATATGGCACAAGACTCTCCCTTGACCTCCGGAGAGAAAGTATCTTTTATTAAAGGGCCGATCCCTGTGCAGCTAAAAGACCAATACCCGGAAGTTGAGGATTATTTACGACTGAACATAGAGAATGCCGCCTCCATCACGATAGGAGAAAAGCGCTTCGACCCAATCTCGATCGTCAGAGCTGATCCCTCCTTTCCTCGCTTTTTCCCTTACAAGGTAATGGCAGGAGATATAAACAAGGCATTAACCCAACCAAACGCAATTGCGTTGACCGAATACCAAGCGAAGATATTCTTCGGGAACGAGGATCCTATCGGTAAAACCTTCTTGGCAAAGTACGCTTATGAGAACGAGACGATTACCTACGAGGTCGCCGCCGTTATCAAAGAGTACCCTCAATCATTCTTGAAGTTCAACGCATTGGCAGGCACTACCTCCCAATTCAATGGCGGCCCTACCTTATTACTGGTAAACGATCTCTTCAACATCGATACGTTCACTCAAAAACTAAAGGATGATAAGGTACCTACTTTCAACGGAACCGGACAGTATTATTTCTATACCCTCCAAGAGAGTTATTTCCAAGAGCAAACCTATACACAAGAATACATCCCCTATATCCACCGAAACCAGAAAGACTTACTGTACGTTGGTTTGTTCTCGGCCATCCTAATCCTCGTGATCGCCTGTTTCAATTATGCCAACCTAAGTTTCTCCCGCATTTTGCAACAGGTAAAGATGATCTACACCCAGAAAGTGATGGGAGCATCGGCTGGGCAAATCCATCGCCAGCTATTCTTGGATACTTTCCTTACCGTGCTGATCGCTTTCTTTTTATCCTTATTACTTACACTGGATTTCCTGCCGGCTTTCAACCGGATCGTTTCCGGACGTATCTCCTTGGGATTTTTCTTCAGTGGACAGGTCTTACCTGTGATCGTGGCACTCATCCTAGCTCTATCCATTATCCCCTCATTATATATGAGCCATAAGATCAACTCCCTTTCCCATTCCGAGTATAAATCATTCACCACCGGTACCCGGAAGCGGACAATCATAGGCGGGCTCTCCATCTTACAATTCGCCATCTCAATAGCTCTGGTATTCGCCACGCTGATCGTACGGCAGCAACTAACGCTCACTCAGACAAGCGGTGAACGTTACCGGGATCTCATCGAAATAGCCGACTGGAGTGGGAACCATATACAGACCTTCTCTGAAGAGATCCGGCGTTATCCTTCCATAGAAGAGATGTGCCTTTCGAAAAGCGGGATCATACAGTTCAACTTGCGGACAATGGTCTTGAAAGACGAAAACGGAAACGAACTAAATTATACGCTAGGCCAATACGAAGGTGATAGTACTTTCCTAAAGGTTATGAAGATAAACATTCTTCAAGGACTCTCAGAGCGAGAGGCTCTAAAACAATACAGCACACCCGTCTATATTAACGAACAATACGCACGTTTGCTCGTGCCCAAAGGCGAGAATCCCGTGGGTAAGCCTGTCCGCCTTTACGACACTGAATTCGGGAAGATGGAAAAGGAGGGAGAACCGATAGCGATTATAGCAGGGATCGTGGAGAATCTATATACAGGAACCTTACGACAAGAGGTTTACCCTAGCTTGACCTACCTAACGCATACTCCCCCCTATAACCTCGTCCAAGTCCGACTGAAAAAGGAGCACAGAGCCGAGGCTCTAGCTTTACTGCAACAAACATGGGAAAAGATCAACCCCAACGTACCTTTCGAATATCAAGATATATACGAGGAATTTATGTTATCTAACCGAAAAACGATCGAACTGGCACATTTGCTCATCATGTACTCGATCATCAGCCTCCTGCTAACCGCCTTCGGATTATTCGGCATGGCTCTCTATGCCATCCAGCAGCGTACGAAAGAAATCGGTATCCGTAAGGTAAACGGGGCTACGGCCGGGGAGATCTTGTATCTATTAAATCGTCGGTTTATCGGCTGGGTAGGGATCGCTTTCGCAATTGCCGTTCCTATCACGTGGTATTCGCTGAGTTGTTGGCTGGAGAATTTCGTATATCGGGTGGACATATCCATAGGAACATGCCTGCTGTCCGGCGGTATCGTATTGATGGTTACGCTACTGACCGTAAGCAGGCATAGTTATAAGGCGGCATCCCGCAATCCGGTAAACACCTTGCGAAGCGAATAGCGAAGAGGAATATTAAATTCTATTCGCCCATTGGCAATTTACTTAACTGAGATATCGCCTGTAAATTGGAATAATCGTATTGGTAAAGGCCATCATCGGCGATCATCATCAAGGTATTCTTGAAAGGGATTACGTCGTAACCCTCCATTCCGGCATAATGAACAAGCTGATTAGCCATCAAGGTCATAGGATCTTTCGCGTTGAAGACCTTTAACCCTTCGTCACAGAGGAATAAAGTACCGTTATCGATACCTAATCCTTTCGGACATTTCATGCCATAAGTAACCAGCAAGTTCGGTTGGTCTACATCACTCACGTCTATGAGCATCAGTTCATTGGTATTTTGCCCACAAGTATTTCCGGAATGCACGGTCACATACGCTAAGTCATCCTCCACGACAACCGGATCACAACCAAAGACATGACTTACGGAAGAACGATACTTAGGCGCTAGCGGATCTTCCAGCGAATAGATCAACATGCCGGTCGGAGTTCCCATGAACATCTTATCTTTATAGTTGAAAAGAGTCTCGACATCACGTTGCAACCAAATGTCGTTTGTCGTCAAGACAGGCTTGTCCCCAGAAAGGTCGAAAACGCACATGACATTCTGTTCTACCGTATATAAGTACTTACCATAAATAGAAAAACGAGCCATAGATCCGTTCACTCCCTGCGTGGAAGTACCCGGCGCCGCATCGTTCGCCATCAGATCACCGCCATAACTCGGATAATGGTAAATAGTTTCCTCCCGTTCCTTCGGTTCCCAACCGACCACGACACCTTTCGCTCTCGCTTCCTCCGAATAACACATATTATAATCGAACCCATAGCCATTCTCTATGGTCGGAAGCGCATAACGGAAAGCGTTCTCCACACGACCTTCCAATTCAGGTCTCTCCGGATCGGAGATATCGAACCAGACCAGATCCACATACGAATCCGCATACAATTTATCATCCTTGATCGAGAGATCCTCGTTACCGATCAACTCTACAAAGCCCGCTATCCGGGGAGATGCCGGATTCCTGTTATCCACGATATGGATGCCCTTATCCGGGGAAGAAATATACAGGTAATCCTTATAGAAACAGATCTTTCCCCGCTTGGTGATTGGCACCACCTCATCCGTCACCTTCACTGAATTCCGAAACTCGGAGATCGACATGAATACCGGTTCGTTGATAGCATACCGCACGACCTCCACTCTCACTCCATCATCCTTGCATCCCATTAAGACGCAAAGGCTAAAGGCAAACGCCCAATAAAAAAGTTTCCGCATAATTATAATAGATTTAATCATTAAAAAGCATATCGTATACCTGCGCTCAACCCAAATCCCAACGGCTTGTCTGTACGAATACTAGCCGGTTGATCACAGTCGAAATAATGGGAGAAGCGAGGCTCGAAATAGAGACTCCAATCCCCATAGAAACGATAAGCGGCACCGACCGAGGCATTCACGGACCATTGCATACCGTGGATGCCCTCCTTTTTGCTCTTAGAGATAGTCGTTCCGTTTCCGGCGATATAACCGCTATACACGGCCTGCAAACCCTTCTCCATCATAAAGCCTCCGGAGAGATAGACATTCCATCGCTGATTCTTCCATACATAAACCACCAGATTCAAGGGAATACCCAGATAATGCAAAGACGATTTCACCTCTGACGGGCAATCCCCTCCCCTCTTGAATGTAGTGGATAAATACGTATACATCAATCCACTTTCCACGGCTATACGCCGGCTCAAATCCTTCCGTACCGTAAAACCGAATGATATCGGAAGGGAGTAGCTAACGTCCGGATAAGATTCGAACGAACGATTATCCAAGAAGTTCTCATCCACCTTAGAACTCCGTAATACCGGGGCATTACGGAATGAGACCGTTTGAGGAGGCGTATTACCACTCTCCTTTTCATCATCGTCTTTATCCGGCTTATCCGGATCGGGGCTTCCTGCCGAATTATTCATATCTCCCGGAGAAGAAGCATCGCCATAACTCATATCCGTATTTAAAAAGCTATCTACATAACCACTAGAGCCAACGGCGGCGGCCAATAACCACTTGTTCCGTTTACTCTTCTTGGCTTTCTTTTTCAAAGAGGCTTTTCGTCGGGGACTCCGTTCGCCTTCCGGTAGAGGAACCGTAGATTCACCTCGCTTAACGACTATGTCCGTCGAATCCTCGGACGCATCCTCCTTCACAGACGGTTCTTCTACGATAGCCGCAATCGCATCCTTCTCAATAATCTCGATAGTCTCACACTTCTCATCCTCCCGAATCGTTTCCTTTTCCCCGACAATAGCGGAAAGCTTAGCCTTTTTTTCCCATTTCAGCACTTTCGCCATACGTTTCTTTACAGGCTCTACAGGTAAAACGGGATGCTCCGAAAGAATATTCATTTCCTCCGCTTTCTCCGATATCTCTTTCTGAAAGGGGCTCAATTCCTCCAATGGCATCTTCTCCGGGGAAGGTAGCAGCCAAATAACCAAGGCCAGCACTGCGGCGACGACCAAGCCTCCCGTCCACAACCAACCCCGTGGTCTCGCTCTCCGGTTCATCCGGGCCTCCACCTCATCCCAGCAGCCGGTATCTACCGGTAACCGGTGCTCTTCCAAGCGCTGCCGCATATAGCCGCTGAAATCATCCAGCCGTTCGTTATGATCCTTATCGTCCCGCATTTTCATGCCTTATTAAAGATTGTACACTCTTTTGCAAAGCGTTCCTCGCCCGGATAAACTGGGAGCGGGAAGTCGCCTCCTGTACATGCAGCATCTCGGCGATCTCGCTATGCGTATATCCCTCTATCGCATATAAGTTGAAGACCGTACGATATCCCGACGGCAATTGGGCCACGCAAGCCAACAAGTCGTCCGCCGATAAACGGTCCAATACGGAATAGTTGATATCTTCCAAACTGTCGTCATAGCCGTCCAGACCTACACTTAGCCTCGTGTTCTCTGAAGACCGGAGATATTCAAGAGCCGTAGTGACAAAGATCCGCCGTATCCATCCCCCGAAAGCCCCGGAGCCGGAATACGACCGGATCTTCGTAAATATCTTCACGAACCCGTCCTGCAGAAGATCACGGGCCGTCTCCCTGTCACCCACGTAACGCATGCAAACACTCATCATAGCAGGAGCATATTGCTCGTACAATTCCTTACGAGCCCATGATTCGCCTCGCATACATCCATCGATTAACAGTTGTTCATCCATAAGTACTTATGCTCTCTATTATATGGATGAAATAGGTATCCTAAAAGTTGCATCTTATTCAAAAAAAAGTTACCTTCACATCAAAAATAGGAGGAGAGTGTATGAGACGAGGATTATTTATATTCATGGCATGGATATGTGTCGTTGGAATCCAGGCACAGTCTGACTTTTCGTTTATTTTAAATAAAGAAGGTAAAATCATCGTCCTGCCTAAAAACAAGACGTATGAGTTGAACATCCCGAAAGCCTCTTATAAGACATTTACCCCTGCGGGGACACGGGATATCGATATTAAATTGCGGGAGTTCACGCCCGATATTCCCCATACGTCCCTACAAGAGCGTCCGATGGATATGCAGATATCTTCCGCCGCCTATCAGCCGTTCTTTAACGTATATACCCCGATGCTTCGGGAGGTATCGCCAATGGCGTTGGATTTCAATGAGACTTATATGAAACGGCTAAACGAAAGTTTCGATCTTATCGCTAACGGTGTTCAATATACATGGCCGGGAGTCGGAGGCATGACGATCATGAACGGGGGTATTTCTTGGCACAGCGGCAATTGGAGTCTTTATGGCGGAGGATTCGGGGGTCGTTTCTTTAGTCCCTTCAACCCTAGTCCCGGAATAACAGCGGGCGCAAACGTACAAGTGGAATATCAACCTACTGACTGGTTGAAACTGAAAGGCTGGGGACAATACGCTTATTACGCCGACGAGTACAACAACCCCCATATGCTCAGCAACCCTTTTCTCTACCATACCCAAGTGGGCGGCTCAATGGAGTTCAAGATCACTGATAATTTCTGGATGGGAGCCGGTGTTAACTATGAATACAACCCGGTACGACGGAAAATGGAACCACAGTTCCTAGTCTATCCCGTCTTCAAATCGGGCCGCTTCAAGATTGGAATGTGAGGAAGACGCTATTTCCGTCTCAAACATTCCTACATGGCAACTGCCTAGGATACCGACACCACCGTCTATATTGCTAAATACACGGATCGGTTCGGCCAGACCGCCATCGATCAAAAGGTTCGAAACTGAATCCGTGTCTTTATCTTGCAAAACTTTCAGATATCGATAGTATTCCGCTGAGATAGCATATAGGTGTACCCGTAGGTGCTTGGGAGGAATCGGAAGAAAATCTTCCTCATTTAGATCTTCTATCCCTATCGAATCCGGGACTACTTTTAGCGGATATGATCCATAATAAGGTTCATAATAATACTCATCCGTTAAGTGCAAGGTATATTCTTGCCCGTTTATTAACTCATCAGAAAAGACCTTCCCATCATACCCATACATCCAGTCATTGCCAAAGATTTGATCCAAGGCCGTCAACGATTGGCCAAAAACAGGTTCAGTCGCATAGTTTGGACTCACCGAGAACCATTTATATTCTCCTGTATATTCCTTAGCTATTCCATCAAAAACAGGAATGCCCTCTTCCATACGGAGTAAATAATAATTCTCCTCGGCAGGGTTATCTTTGAGCGTTACCTGATAAATCGCATTCTGGCGAGCAGAACCAAAAGAGCCAGCTACCGTAGCATAGGTTACCCCCGCTTTCAAGACCTGAGCAGGCGCTGGCATGACCGTCTCAGCGCTTGCCACCCCATATTCCGGATAAGAAGCTTCCACACGGATACGATCCCCTTTCACCGGTATAAAATCAGACTTGAAATAACCTTTCGTGTTAAATGCCTCATCCCCCTCCTGAAAGCTCATACGCTCTTTAAAAACGCCATTCACGAATAAATTCACCTCGGCTTTATCCAAAGTCACGTTCGGATGATCATCCGTGAAAAACCAAGTACGGGAGACACTTACGGTTAAGGGTTCGCCGGTTATAGCGACACAGTTCACTACCAAGGTAGGATCCGGCCGTAAGGATTCAAGATCGATCTCCTTGATGCAAGACATCAAACCAAACAGGCTTACTATACAAATCGTATTTATTAGGATACTCTTTATCTGTTTCATCTTCCTAGAATTTATAAGTATATGATATGGAAGGTATGATAGGCATAATACCTATCAACTTAAAACAAGGTTTTGTTTTACCGCTATAGGGAGAAGAAGAACCCGGGACTAAGTTATTCGTTCGTTCCCAGTTATCACTTTTATAGACCATAAACGGATTCATCCGGCTATATACATTATAAATACTGATATTCCAGATGCCCATTCGTCCCTTCTTCTTCGGACGGTAAATATTAAGTCCCAAATCCAGACGATGATAAGCCGGCATCTGGTAATTATTACGACGTGTATACAAATCCACCACTTCCCCGGATGGTTCCCACCAGTTATTCATCTTGTATTGGTTGGAAATAGTAAGCGTACCAGCTTGCTCATAACTCTCCAACGACAAGGTCATGCGATTGCCGGAAGTATACGTCCAAGCAGCTGTCAGCTCCACCTTTTCCGATAGTTTATGCGATACCACGATATTCAGCTTATGCCGGTTATCGTAACGTGCCGGAAAGCGTCGCCCGTTATCGATCTCATCGAAACGCCGATCCGACCATGAAAGCGTATATCCTATCCAACCGGTCGTACGTCCGCTTTCCTTGCGAGCCAAGAACTCCACGCCATACGAACGCCCCTTACCGACCGCCATTTTTTCCTCCCAAGCCGCCGTACCGGGCAAGAAGGAATAGCCGTCTTTATAATCCAACAGGTTCTTCATCCATTTATAATACCCCTCTACCGAGAAACTATAAGAACGCATCAGATTATAATAGAAACCAGCGGAGACTTGATCACTGATTAAAGGTTTCAACTTACGGGTAATAGGCATCCACGCATCCGTCGGCAAATTTATATAACTGTTGCCCAATAAATGGATATATTGCCCCATACGGGCGTATGAGGCTTTGAAGCTAAGATCGTCACGTAGCAACCATCTCAAGGAAGCGCGAGGCTCCAATAAGGTATAAGCCTTCCGCTCCACATTGAACAGGCTAAACCGAAGCCCCGCATTCAAACGCAAGCTAGGTAAGACATTCCAATCATCCTCTCCGAAGACAGCCGCCTCACGGGCCCATAGCAGATCATTTGTATATATTTTCCCTATATTCGAAAACTCCAGCATACCGGAACCGGCTGCTTTCACCTCATTATACTCCGGGCGGAAACGGTGCATCAAGAAATCCCCTCCAAAACGAATCACATGCGACGTAGAAGGCGTGTAATCAAAAGAGGAACGGACGCCCATATCCAAGATAGAGGTAGAACTACTCGTTTCCGATGAAGAAGAGAGATAATTATCTTCTCCTTCCACACCATAATTATATTCTTTTGAACTCCGTACATTCGAGCGATACCGTGAAAAGACCCCGGAAACCCGTCCGAACAAACGGTTATTGAAGACATAAGTCCAGCCCAAGGTTCCCATCAAATTACCCCAACGCAGCGATGAATGGGTACCATCCGTATAAGGGACTTGCTCTTCTTCTGTTGAGAAATCCGTTCCCCCTCCTTTTAATACATCATTCCCGTTATATAAGCTGAAAAACATCCGGCTACGATCGCTGAAACGATGATTAAGCTTTAAATTCAAATCGTGAAAAGCGTAACGAAGATTTATTTTATGACCGTCTTTTCGAACCTTATTTGCTATCGCTATCGCTGGGGCAGAGAGTACATCCAGCCACGAGCGTCTAAGCGCTATCTGAAAAGCCGTGCGATCCTTGATGATAGGGCCTTCCAAGCTCAGATTACCGGAGATCAGCCCGATCGTAACGCTACCATGGTACTCTTTCATATTGCCCTCTTTGGTATGGACATCTACCACAGACGAGAGTCGCCCGCCATATCTCGCAGGGAAACCCGCCTTGAAAAAGTCCAGATTACGGATCGCCTCCGGATTGAAAGCGGAGAATAGCCCGCCGACATGATTGATCTGGTAAACCGGATTACCGTCTATCAAAAACAGATTTCCATCTTGGTCGCCGCCACGAACATATAAACCGGCCAGTCCCTCTGTCCCACTGGCTACACCCGGAGTCAGTTGCAAGGTCTTCACAATATCGGACTCACCAAACAGGGTCGGTGTCGCCTTGATCGTCTTCTGGCTAAACCCCATCGTTCCCATCAAGGTGTTATTTACAGACAAACGATCCCGCTCCGAAGCGGTAACTACCACTTCCTCCAGACGAGCGTTCGGACGCAACTCAATATTTAATATGGTATCCCTATCCAATTCCGTGAAATTAAAGGAACAGCTCTCATAGCCAATGTAAGAAGCATGCAAGCGGATATTCCCCGGCGGAAGCGTCAAACTGAAAAAACCATAGCTATTCGTAGCCGAGCCTTTCCGGCTGGCGACCTCATAAACAGAGGCTCCGATCAGAGACTCCGAGGACGCTTGGTCCCTCACGAAGCCGCTGATCGTTACCTGTCTCTGTCTACGCTTCAGAATCACGATCTTTCCACTCACCTTATACACGATCGGATACGACTCGAACAAGCGGGTCAAACAATCCGTCAATGCCTCATCTTTCACTTGGAAACTGATCTTCGGAAGCTCTTTCAACAAAGAAGACTCATACGAGAAGGTCACGCCCGCCTGCCTTTCGATCTCTGACAAGACCTCCGGCAACGAAACCTCCTTCATACGTAACGTAATCCGGGGATCATCCTTCGTCTTGGCTGATTGGGCCAAGAGGTCTGGAACAGGCATAAAAATCATCCAGCAAAAAATGGCTATAAGCCATTTATTCATCCACTCTGTCATCATTCTACTTTATTGAGTTCATTGATAAGACAGGATCTCCCGGAAATACCCCTATCAAGGAAAAGCCTTTTTTTCATACCTCGTGAACTTACCGCTTCATGATGTATGAACCGGCAAGCACAGGTCGTCAACGCGGGATGGGCTTATCCATCCCAAGGATTCCAATAAGGAGGCACCGTGTCTCTCGGCATCGTGATACGCAATTTATCCTCTTGATATCCGGCGACAATCCCAAAGCCGTTCTCCACATTCGAATACGTATCGGCAGGCTCTATCAACGCCCCGAAATTCGCGTCGCCGATCGTGATAGAGTACCCCCTCATAATCTTCATATATCGATAATAATCCTCGGAGATAGACAACAGGCGCACATCGTAATGAACGTCCATAGAAAGGGTATCACTCTCATACGAGTATTCAACAGGAAAAACAGAAACCTTAATAGCATTCGTATTAACCAGATCCTCCCCTCTAAATACACCCATACAGTAACGCCCATCCATCTGGCTCGTGATAGGACTACCTCCAAAAGACTGGAAAACAGGATCCTCATAATCCACGCTAAAACCAGAATAATACCAACTATATCCTCCTAAGCTACGGAAAGAGGTTACGGTACGGGTACTATCCCCCTTCCGGAAGTCCAAGATCTGCTCCACGATTAAACGATAATAGGAATCCGCCTCAACCCCGATTTTAACAGAGAAACGCAGATATTCGGCATAGTAGGCAGAAGATCGATAGGATAAGGTATCCACCTCATAAATCCGTGCCCGACCGGGGATACGAGTTTCCCCGGATACCGGCTCATACCCATCGGCCTCGGCCTCTATACGCAAACAATCCCCCTGTCTCACGAAACAACCGGGCAGAACATATTGCCCCCGTGAATGTATAGAATCTTCCGGCAGGTCATCATTGCGCATAAGACCTTGAAACTCATCATTGACATAGACACGGACTTTCGCGTCGGATAACTCAAAATCGGGAACGCTATCCATGATAAACCATGTTTTCGAGAGATGAGCACACACCTCCTTTCCGGGACATACCGATGCGTTCAGTACAATCCGATCCGGCAGATCCTCCAAATCAATCTCCACATCCCGAACGCAAGAGACCATCAATAATCCTAACACGAACAGGTAAGGTAAATATCTTCTCATAAGCTAGAATTTATAAGTATAAGAAACCGAGGGCATGCAATAGAACAAAATCGTCTCCTGTAGCACTACATGATATCGCTGATTTATATCCTGGTTTACCATAACCTCCGTCATGAAGGGATTCGGTTTCAAATACGTATTGTATATACTTATGTTCCAAATCCCCATCCGACCCTTCTTTTTATATCGATAAAAATTCACGCCCAGATCCAAACGGTGATAAGGAGACAATTGATAATTATTACGAGCGCTCAAACCTGAATTCATCGGTCTGTATGAATCTACTCCGGCATACCCGTTCTCTTTCTGATAAATCGGAGACAGATATTTATACTCCGGCAAGCTAATATGGTTTCCTGAGGCGAACACCCAAGCTCCCGTTAACTCCACCTTCCGGGATAACTTACGAGAAACGACCACATTCACCTTATGCCGGTTGTCGAAGCGAAACGGGAAATGACGCCCCTTATTCACGGAACCATCCGGAAACCACCGATCCGACCAAGAGAGCGTATACCCGATCCATCCGGTTGTCTTCCCATTTGTCTTTTGCGCCATAAACTCCACACCATAGGTCTTACCCTTTCCCAAACCGACCCGGTCTTCCCAACCGGAGAAATGTGTCTCAACCGGCCAATGATCCTTATAATCAATCAAGTTATTCAACCGTTTATAATACCCCTCGATCGAGAAATCATACATCCGTTTCAGATTATAATAAAGCCCGGCGGTAATCTGGTGAGAACTCATCGGAGGGACTTGCTCCGTCACCGGGACCCAAATATCCGTAGGCTGGTTCACATAGGTATTCGATAATAAGTGGACATATTGGTTCATCTTACTGTAGGATATCTTCGCCGATAGATCCGGACGAAGTAAATAACGTGCCGACAAACGAGGCTGAAAAGAATGATAGATCTCATTCTCTACATGAAACAAGGTATACCGCAATCCGGCATTCACCCGCAAGCGATCCGTGACCCGCATCTCATCCTCGGCAAACAAAGAGAACTCATGCCCTTTTATCAAGGAATAATCATACAAAAGCTCATATACGGGATTTACTAACGAATCGTTCACCCAAGACCGTTGCTGGCTATTCTCCGGGCGAAAATTATGATACAGGTAATCCGTGCCCATTCGTATCCGGTGATTCATTGAAGGACTGTAATCCACTGACAGCCGTACGCTCAGATCCTCCATCTCCGATTTATAACGGCTATCCCGCTTAATTGATTGCCGCTCTGCCCTATTTCCTTCGATTTCATACCCCTTCGCCTCTTGCCGGATATGCGAGCGAAAACGGCTGTAGCCCACCATTAGATTACCAAACAGCTTTTGCCCGAACACGTAGTTCCACCCTGCGGAGCCGATCAAGTTTCCCCAACGCCAGAGAAACATATCATCCGAATCCTCATGCTTCTCCTTGCTTCCCTGCCGAAAAGCATCTTGCCCCATATAAAAGCTCAAATAGGCCCGGCTACGTTCCGAGAAAGAATGGTTCACCTTCGCGTTTATATCAAAAAAGTGATAACCGAAACTCTCCTTGGTATCACTGTTCTTATTAATGATCGCCAAAGCCGTCCCTGTTATCAAATCCAACCACGTACGACGTACCGAGACATTAAACGAGGAGCGATCCTTAACAATCGGCCCCTCCAGATTCGCCCGTGCGGAAAGCAAACCCACGGAGATATTCCCGTGATACTCCTGCCGGTTACCGTCATTCATACGGACATCTACAACCGACGAGAGCCTTCCGCCGTATTCCGCCGGAAAGCTCCCTTTATAAAACCGGGTATTCTTTATCGCGTCCGGGTTGAACGCCGAGAAAAACCCCAACAAATGGTTCACATGATAGACCGGATTTCCATCCAGCAGATACAAATTCTCATCGGCCCCGCCCCCACGCACATACAAGCCGGTCATTCCCTCGGTGCCTACCGCCACGCCCGGCAACTGCTGTAAGGTCTTCACCAGATCCGCCTCCCCCAGCAAAGCGGGTATCGACTTCACCCGCTCGGCAGGTACGTCGATCACCCCCGCACGGCTACTCAATATCTCGTAGCGAGGCCGGGTCCCCCGAATAACGACCTCGCCTAACGAGGCCAATGACCTCAACGGGAAGTCGATCATCGTATCCCTTTGCAAATCGATCTCTATCTCCATCGCCTTAAAGCCCACATACGAGGCCCTAAGGCGAACCTTACCGGGTGGAAGTATCAAGCTGTAAAAGCCGTAATTATTAGACATCGTCCCTCCCCTCGAACTTTTCACCAGAACCGAAGCCCCCAACAAACTCTCATACGAGGCTGAATCCCTGACGAATCCACTGATCGTATATTGACGGGGCTTTCGCTTTAAGATGATATATTGCCCCGTAACCCGATAGATAATCGGTAATGGGGAAAATAAGCGCTTCAAGCAGTACGACAAGGATTCATCCCGGACCGACAGGGAAACCTCTGGCAGCTCTTTCAGCAGAGAAGACTCGTACGAGAAGAACAATCCGGTTTGTTTCTCAAGCTCCATCAATATATCCAACAGGGGAACCTGCCGCATATCCAACGTAACCGTCGGCGTAGGTTCGGGCATCTGCGCATATAGATGTCCCATCCAACCGGGAAGCAAAAGAATCCCTATCAGCCATACAACAATAGATCTCATAAATGATCTGATTTTATTTCTTCGAAGTGGAAACCAAACGTGCGTCCAATGTCTGGTTAACAACCTGCAAGACATCCTCCAAAGGCAGATTATTAAAAGTAGCGGTCAATCTCGCTCCCTCATTCTTTGTCTGGTTCGCAATCTTGACTTGATAATAATCACTCAAGTCCTCAATCACCTTATCCAGCGGTGTCTCCATAAAACGAAGTTGCCCTGTCCTCCAAGCTAACTTGTTCACGTCTTCTTCCGTCACTACCGTTATCTCCTTGTTCTCCATAGAATACTGAGCCGACATTCCAGCGGTAAGTATCACATTCTCCTTTTCCTCCCCGGCGGTAAAACATACCTTGCCGGTAACTACATTGACTTCCGTAACGGTAGGCTTCTCATCTATCTGGAAACTTGTTCCCAGCACCGTAACTTCCGTTTGGCTCGTTTTCACTGAGAAAGGGCGTGCCTCGTTCCTCGTCACTTGGAAAAAGGCCTTTCCATTCATCTCCACGGCACGCCTCTCTTTATCATATCTCTTCGCGTCATACCGGATCCATGAATCGCCGGCCAAAGCGACCAAGGTACTATCCGGAAGGTAAACATCTTTCATTTGTCCGGGGGCGGTAGTAATCGCAACCCAATCCGGGGCGTTTCTCTCTACCGTAAACCATGTCCCCAGACCTACGAGCACTAACACGACAGCGGCCGCCCCGATCCAATACCGGCGAAACGAGACCTTCCGGCTAATCACATGCTCAGAAGCGAACTTCTGCCATGCCTTATCCGGGTCAAGGCTTCCTTCCCGATAGCGTTTCGCTACGAAACGGATGCGTTGTTCCAATTTATTGTCATGCTCGTTATTATTCATAACTATTCCTTCTATTTAATAAGTCCTTCCAGTCTCATACCATTGGAATCCGACATTTGGGGCCTGCCCCTTCTTCAATGGAACTCCCACGCTCATACTCGGCGAGATCCTAGACGATACGCAAGATGAGAAAATCATCATCGACACCGCAAATATAAATACCCACTTTATACAAACCATCGCTTTCATCCTATTTTCTCTTTAAAATGTGTATCCCAAGGTAAAACTAGCCGTATGATAGTTCAGACCTATGTTATAAGCATATCCCTTGTATTGCTTATCTATACCCAGATCATAGCCAACCTTAAAAGCGACCCGTTTCACCTCTATACCAGCCTCTATGGTAGCTCCCCAGTCAAAACGAGGCGCTACCGCATATCCTTGGCCGGGATTAAACGGGTTATATGATATTTCCTTATTATAGGGCAGCTTTCCTTTTAAAGAATAATCACTTTCCTCATACGTCACTTTTCCTCCCAAGCCAACCGCCAAATAGGGACCGACCGCCAAATGTAACCGAACATCCTTACTTACCTGCCAATCGAAACGAGCCAAGATCGGTAATTGGATATATTCACGATGCTCCTTCTGACTGCGATGCCTTATACCTTCTACATCAAAATCCTTAATTCCATAGGTATCATAATAGAAGCCCGTAAAGCCGTAACCATTACCATAACCGTATCCCCACAGATTCAAATAATCACTGGAAACGGGATAGAGAAATATACTCGTACCTTCCCGTCCCCCATATGGACTCTCACTAGTTCCATAAATCTCACTATAAGAAGACAGCCCCTTCCCCCGTCGCACATAATACAAACCGGATTGAAGCGAGAACCAGCCCGATCCGAATGTATAAGAGACTGCGGCCCCAGCCTTAAAGCCTACCTTAGCGGCATCTCCCTTATACTTTGTCACGTTCATACCGGCTTCCGGCGTCACTTTCCATTGCGCTTGGGCCGAGATCACGCACGTCATCAACATCACAAATACCACCAACTTCCTCATATACTCTCCATGCTTTAATGAAATAAACAAGTAACCTTTATCTCTAAGACAGAGAAATATGAAAAACCCCCATTCCTTTCTATAAAATTTATCCGAAAAAGAACATATAAACACGGATAGCGGTCTCTCGCAAAGCTTTCAATGCCTTGCTCATCTGGTTCTCAACCGTTTTTACCGATAAATTCAATTCCTCCGCGATCTCTTGGTATTTCAAGCCATCCCGTTTGGATAACAAGAAAATCTTCTTCCGTTCGGGAGGTAACCGATCGATAGCATCCCACAGGCGGGCGTCACGCTCCGATCGCAGGATGTCTTCCTCTTCCGAGGTATCTTCTACGTCGGGTAACTGCTCGGTGGCCTCAGCGTTTACGGGTTGTGAGGTAAATGAAAGAGAACGGTTCCTCACCGCTTGATATAAATAAGCCTTGAGATTCCCGATCACATTACCAGCCCGGTTCTTATCCCATACATCCGCGAAGGCCTGTTGCACGATATCCTCGGCATCGTCTACCTGATCGGTATAACGAAGCGCAAACAAACACAAGGGCTTATATAAACTCTTGAAATGATGTTCAAATTCTTGGGTGGTAATAGCAGCCATACGTTTGTTATCTGTAACTATTCACCGCAAAGTAACAACCTTTTCTTTTTAACAAATCGCTTTTCAGGTTCTTTATAATGGTTTTAATAAAAAGAAAGCGTTTAAGGACTTATCCCTAAACGCTTTTTCTTATTTTTAATTAATAAGCATCAATATGGACGAAAACCGATAATCTGGCGTACCTCATTTAAAGTCTTAGAAGCGCTCTCACGAGCTTTCTCCGCACCCATACGGGCTACCTTATCCAGATATTCCGTATTGGCGGCCATATCCAAGATACGCTCACGGATCGGAGCGCAGAACTTATTGATATCCTCGGCCAACTGCTTTTTCATATCGCCGTAACGGATCTCGCAATTGTTGTATTTCTCATTAAAGAAATCATAGGTCTCTTTCTCGGAGACAATTTCCATCATCGTGAATAAATTGGCGATCGGCTCGGGCTTCACGCTATTCGGCTCGGTTGGTCCCGCATCGGAAACCGCTTTCATAACCTTCTTCTTGATTGTTTTCTCATCATCGATCAAGTAGATCGCGTTACCCTCACTCTTGCCCATCTTACCGGAACCATCCAAGCCCGGTACTTTCACGGACTTATCGCCCAAATGGAACGAAGCTGGTTCCGGGAAGAAATCTACTCCATAGGTAGAATTGAAACGGCGGGCGAAACGACGAGCCATTTCCATATTCTGCTCCTGATCCTTACCTACAGGAACCTTCAACGCCTTATGGATAATAATATCGGCGGCCATCAAGGTCGGGTAAGTCAACAAACCAGCGCTTACGCTATGTTTATTACCTTCATTAAAAATCTCTTTCTCTACATCGCCTTCACATCCTTCCCGGCTGATATGCAACTGCTGACGGGCCTTATCCTTAAAGGAAGCCGTACGCATCAACTCGCCGATACCGGCGTTCATATTCAAATATAGATACAACTCTACCACCTCCGGCACATCGCTCTGAATATAAATGGTAGCTTTTTCCGGATCGATACCACAAGCCAGATATTCCGAGAGGATCGTCTTTACGCTATTTCGTATATTGTCAGGATGCGGGTGAGTAGTCAACGAATGCCAATCAGCGATAAAGAAGAAGCAATTATACTCATCTTGCATCCGCAAGAAACTCTTTACCGCGCCAAAGTAATTGCCTAGATGCAGATTTCCTGTTGGTCTGATTCCACTTACTACTGTTTCCATGTCTTGTTATTTTTAGTTTTCAAGTGGCGGCAAAGATAGTAATATTCTCACAATATACATATATTATATGCCGCAGATCCTCCTAACCACCTATTATAACGGTGGGACATCCCAATACGATTTGCCCTCCGTGAGCTGTCGTATCTCCCATTCTGGCGGCAGGTTTACCGCAGATCATCACGGTGGAAGATCCTTTAATGATCGTATCCGGAGGGCCTACACAAACGCAATTATCTCCCATTACCGCCGCCGGTAGCTTGCCGATTAGAACAGTCGCCGCTCCCGGCCCTACAATAGGACCGCCTACATGGGGTATCGGTGATGGCCAAGCCGGGGTTTGCATAGGACATGTATGCATATCTGTCAATCTTGCTGCTGGAGGCATATTTATTACTTTTTAGTTAACGATTTATTGAAATGATGATCTACAAATATATAATATTTATCATGAATATACTACTTTTGCGCGCTAATATTTTTAATCATGAATGCAAAAGCAAAAGGATATGTTCTAGGGGCTATCGCCGCCGCGACTTATGGAATGAACCCCTTGTTCGCCCTACCCTTGTATAAAGCCGGTATGAATCCGGATTCAGTCCTGTTTTTCAGATATTTATTCGCGATCCCGGTATTAGGTATCATGATCAAAGCGAGAGGGCGGAACTTTAAGTTGAAACCCAACGAGATCGTTCCTTTAATCCTCATGGGGCTGTTGGTTTCCTTCTCTTCCCTAGCGTTATTCCAAAGCTATAATTATATGGAAGCAGGCATCGCCTCGACTTTGCTGTTTGTCTATCCGATCTTAGTGGCGCTGATCATGGCGTTTGTCTTCAAGGAGAAATTAACGTTGCAAACCTTCTTTTGTATCTTGCTGGCATTAGGCGGTATCGGCTTACTTTATAAAAGTGGCGACGGAACGACTCTTAGTTTAACCGGTGTCCTGTTGGTCATGGCTTCCGCTCTTTCCTATGCTATTTATATCGTAGGCGCGAATCGTCCGCTATTAAAGAATATCGCTACGTTGAAACTTACGTTCTATGTCTTGCTTTTCGGAATGACCTTGTTTTTAGTCCGTATAGATTTCGGCAGGAGCCTTCACATTGTCCATGATTGGTATTTATGGGGTAACCTGATCGCTCTAGCCATATTCCCAACCGCTATCTCTTTCCTTTGCACGACACTGGCGGTCCAATATATCGGCTCCACCCCGACGGCGATCCTCGGAGCCTTGGAACCGTTGACCGCCGTATTCTTCGGAGTGACTGTCTTCGGTGAATCATTAACGTTACGATTGTGTTGCGGAATCATCCTGATCATCCTAGCCGTTACCCTCATTATCGCAGGAAGTAACGTAACAAGCCACCTAGTTCGTTTTCGAAAGCTTTTCCCAAGGCTTCCGCTTAAGAAAAAGAACGCTAAATCATAAAATCACAATAGGTATCATTTCTATCCAGATACTATTTACGGGGCCATCGCAAATCTATGATAAATTCGTAAAATCATTTGTTACAATCAATTATTTTACATATGTTTGCGATAAACAATACGTATCCAATCATGATCACCAAGTTCTCAACATGCTTATTGTTCCTTGCCTTGCTCCTAAATAGTTGTCAGCAAAGGAATCAACCCACCTCTCCCCAATATGAAGCGGAGTATAATCGTTCGACGACTCCGGCCCTCATTGATATAGAAAAGGCGCTGGACCATCCGGCGATGTTGAAACTGAGTCAAATAGCCTCTAAGCTGGAATATTATAATGTTGGAGACGCTCGTTACACGGTAACACAAGCGATCGCTATTCCGGATAGCGACGCTTTCATCACATTCAATAACCCACGCATTTATTATCGTAAGCAAGGCATTCCCAGCAAACGATATGGATTTAAGGCCTTGGATTATAAATGGAACCATGGGATGAACAGCCTTAATCTATTTTACGACAAGAAAACAACCCGTATGTACTGCGCCTTGAGCGGCCTCGACCAAGACAATAAAAAAGATTCGACCACATTCAACGATATAAGGCCATGTATCGGGGAATTACCCACATTAGATACGATGCTGACCATTCAGAATTATATATTCCCCGAAAACCTGACTACCAAATATTCGATAAATGCGGATGCCAGTCAAATAGTAGGCTTCTCCTCCTCGGGATATATGCTTTGTGATTATGCGGAAGGCTCTAAAATCCCGAAAGGAATAACGACATTCAACCTTCGAGGAGATACGCTTTGCAAATTCATCCTTGCGGATACCAAGGATATTAACGTCTCTCCGGATACGATCACCCGGTTTCAAACCTTTTATTGGAATACGGATCAAGACCGAATGAATTTCTTGATTCCTTATCGCGATACGGTATACCAGCTTTCAAGTTCTCACTCGATCACCCCTTTATATGCGCTTCATAAAGACAATCAAGATAAACCGACCGGTCTTCGTTCTTTCTTGGAGAATCCGAATGGGCTATTTATGGGAGTCTTTCAAAAAGGTTCTCCCGCCATCTATAATTGGCTGGGATGGCTGGACGATTACAAACCGGTTATCACCCATCGAGTAGTCTATCTCAAGAAAGAGAAGAAAACATACGCCTTACCCAAAAGCTCCGGAGGATTTATCAATGATATAGATGATGGACTTCCGTTCTGGCCAGACGGACAAACCGATGACTGTGTTTATATGATTCGTACCGTCACCGAAATGCGTGAGACCGTTAAACGCACAGGCTCCTCCCGCCAAAAAGACCTAATCAAATTCTTAGACGATCCTAAAGTGTTCGAGAGGGATTATGTAATGATCGTGGCAAGACCTTGATAGATATGTGACAGATAATACAATAAACGAATGAAACTACAACCATTTTTCTTATTCCTATCACTCTTGCTCTTTATCCTCTCTTCTTGTGAGCAAGCAGAGAAAAGTAGGTCTTATCAATTAGTAAGATCCGATCAGACCTTGGCTTTCACCTTGGATGATAAGACAAAAAACGTAACCCCTTTCTTATCGTACTATCGTGACAAAAAGGGAAAGGAATATATTGTGTTACAATCTTACTCCATGCAGTCCCGTAGCAATAAATTCTATTTTTATGATAAGGATAGTCAAGAACTAGCGTTCAAGATAGAACCGGAGATCGAGGGTTCAAATGGAGTAGGCCGTGTATTAGGATGCTATATACAGGATTGGGACAGCCTATATCTCACCAGCTTATTTGAACCAGAGATCATACGCATCAATAAGGATTGCCAAATACTAGAAAAAATAAATTATGAGGAAGCAAATGATGGCACAAGACTTTACAACAGTAGTTTCCTAAGTTTCAGAACCGCCACCCTGATAGGGAGGGATCTATATATCTATTCAGATCCCAACCGTTTGATAGAGAAAGATTATGTCTCCGCTACTATCAATCTCGACACGAAGGAGATCAGAGCATTACCTTTTGTTTATCCGGACTATCCCGGCTCTTCGGTCAAATTGAAACGATACGGGCTAGAGGGTAGCTATAGCCGTTCTTTTGATGGGCAGCGATTTGTATATTCTTTCATTTACGATGAATCTGTCTATGTGGCGAATATCGCACATGACTCCATCCGCAAGGTATCCGTGAAAAGCGAGTATATCGACCAAGTGCAATTGCCAGACGAGCTAACCGCCCAAGCGATCGATTTCTGTCAAAACGCGATGTATGGAGACTTGATATACGATCCTTACCGAGAGGTTTTTTATCGGATCGCTTATCCATCCACTACGATCGAGAAAGGGGTTAAAGCTATGGAACTTATAGAATATGGACGAAAGACCTTTTCAATCATAATCCTTGACAAAGAGTTAAACAAGCTAGGAGAGACTCTTTTCCCTAATTACACGTACAATTCAAGACAATTATTAGTTTTACCCGATGGCCTTTACATATGTAACAGCCATTTCATGAACCCCGATTTCAACGACGATATATTAAGTTTTATTCGTTTCGATCTAGTTTCTCGATACGACCGGAGATAAACAAACACTTTATATCAGCATATTACAGCAAGCACAGACAAGCCTTATTCCAGTGGATTTCCTAATAGATATTCAATAGATAAAGCCAAACATCCATAAAGGAATCATATTGCGGAAAGCATACTCTATGTCATCTTTCACCACATACCCATCCGCCGCTTGCTTGATCTGTTGCCGCGTCTTATTCTTTCCCCCAATCTCAAAGGTTCGGCCATCTATCTCAAAGTCTGAAATCGCAGAAGAAGTAACGAAGCATACGACTCGCATCCAAGATAGAAAAACCGTCTCACGCACGGAACCGATATCCGGTACCTGCTCCGACAACGCATAAGCCAGATTCGTATTATTCAGATAGATCTTCTCTACTTTCTCCAATAATTTCAAGCCCTGCGCTTTTTCTCGCAGTAAATTAACCAGACCTGCCTTCTCCAAATAACTCATGTAGTCGGGCAACACATTCCGGCTGATATCCAAATCTCTCGCCAACTTCGTATAATTTGGTTTGAAAGGGACACTTTGAGCTAATACATATAATAATTTCTTCAACTTTACGGCAGAAGCCACCGTCATATCCGCAAAAATCGGAATATCAGATTCCACCATTTGGTTAATCACGCTACGCAGACGCAAGAGATATTCCGTATCTTGAAAAAATGGATAATAACCTGTCGATAAATAATCATTAAATAATTTGAGTGGACGAGCTTCCTTATAAGGGAACTCAACCTTCCCAGCAAGAATCTCTTCCAACGAATACGATGGAAGCTGCCACCCCTGCGATATATTCAAATATTCCCGAAAAGAAAGTCCGGGTAATCTATACTCTACCTTCCTGCGACTTAAATCCGCACCACCTTTCTCCAGATCAAGAATAGACGAACCTGTATAGATAACTTGAAGACCAGGAATTTGATCGTATATATTCTTCACCTCCCTAGACCAATCCTTGTATTTATGAATCTCGTCAATATAAAGTTTTTTCCCACCCAGATTATAAAATTGATAAGCCATGTCGAATAACCGATACTTGGTAAAATAGAAATCATCTGCCGTAACATACAAAGACTCATCCTCACGATCATACAATTTGATATGCTGCAACAATAGGGTAGTCTTCCCAACACCACGAGCACCTAAAATCGCAACCAATCGGCTATCCCATGCGATCTGATCGTGAAGAAAACGCACGACTTCTGTCGAAGTATGCTCTAATTGAGTTCTAAAGGAACGAAATAAGGTCTCCATATCGATTCATGTTTAAAGGACAAATATACAAAATTGCACGATACGATGTGCAATTTTGTATAAAAATTGCACATCGTATCGTGCAAATACCTTTATATAAATTGCCCTAAGGCTATCTGCTTAAAAACGCTCTCGTCCCACTCACTATTAATTTACCACCCTATCCTTTCCTATAAATAATCAAAAACATCTACAACATCTACAACTTCGCATATAGACATCTGGTTATATGATATTTAACCCATGATTGCAGATAAAAAAACATCTACAATAATCCGGTCCTATCTACAATCACTTACGCTTTTTCACCACAAAACAGAACGATCTTCTTACACTCGCCGTATTTCATCACTTCAGCAGTCTTCTTGATACCTATAAAGCATTAACGTATAATAGTTTACAGTTTTTCTAAGCAAAAACAAAAGTTTTCCGCTTATGAAACTTTTGTTTTATAACTGTAAAACTTTTGTTTCCCTAGGAAGAAACTAAAGTTTCCTACAGGAGAAACCATTGTTTTCCCTACGAGAAACTGTCTTTTCCTGATTTATCTAGACACTTTTTTTGTT
>NZ_QTLI01000010.1:12523-205742 GCF_003434625.1 Parabacteroides sp. AM17-47 | reverse complement strand
TTTTGGATTCAGTGGCGGACACGGGATTACATTTTCATGCCCTTGCCCGTTTTCTTCTGCGGCTTCTCCTGCTGCTGTTGCTGGCGGGCGTCCTTCGGGTTGGTCTGACCTTTCTGCAACGGCTCTCTCAGATTCTTTGTAGCCTCGTTGGTCTTGCCATCGTTGTTCACCGCCACCTGCGTGCGGCTCTCGTTGGACGGAGCAACCTGCTGTGCATTGTCAGGGTTCGTGTCGTAGCGGTACGGGCGTCCCTTCTCCGGGTTGAACTTGATATACATCGTGGCATGGAAGCCCTGCTTGTCGGTCACGTTCTCCAGCTTCACGGCTTTACCCGCCACATAGTCGGCTTTCTGCTGGTCGGTGAAGCTCACGCCGCTCCATTTGCTGATGGGGCGGATGCTGCCGTCCTCGTTCATCCACGTGTTGCGGCGTTGCTCCTTCTTGGTCTGTGCGGCATTTTCCCCGCCCTGCGCCTGACTTTTCGATGTGTCGCCTTTGGTTTCCTGTGTCTGTGCGGTACGGGGCGACTTGCCGGTTCCCGGCACGAACTCCACGCCGCGCTGCTCCACGTTCACTTGCAGGGTGGTGACGAACTTTCTGCCGTCGTTGCGCTCGATGAGCTTGTCGCGTACGGGCAGTCCGGCGCGGAGCATGTCCCGCTCCTGCGTGGTGATTTCCGTCTTGCCGATGCGCTCCGGGATGCGCACCCTGCTTGCCGGAATGTCCGTGATTTCATTCGTCTTGCGGTCGATGCTGATGTAGGAGGGGATGATCTCGCCCGTTTCCCTGTCCACAATGTCCACGACCCTACCGAGATTGCCCGTTTCGCGGAGGTTCTTCCGGTCATTGTCGGAGAATTTGTGTTCCTTGTACTCATCCAGCTTCTGCTCCTTGCGGATGAAGTGCGGCACGAGGCTGATGTTTCCCTCACCGTCCTTCTTGAAGGAGAGGCGGGCGTCCAGCTCGAATGATTCGCCGCCGAAGGTCGGTTTGACCTTTACCAAGTCGGACTTGCCATAGTTGAGCATCTTCGTAAGGTCGCCGGACTTTTCAAGGTTGTCCCGCTTTACGCCCCATCTGTCCTCCAGCTCCTGCCAGTTGATTTTACTCTCGTCGATGGGCTGGTAGCCACGTTTGCCCTGCATCTGTTCGGATTTGTCCTGTTGCTGTTCTTTCCGTTGTTCCATGTTCTCCTGTTTTTGAGGTTCTTGTTTCTCTGTCTGTTGTGCTGCCATCTCTTCCTGCACCTTCTTCTCATAGTCGGAGGTGTCCACCTTGTGAGGGGCGAGCAGCTCCTTGTTCGCTTCGGGGTCTTTCAGCAGTTGCTTCATCACCTCTAAGAGATTTTCAGCTTGGTCTGCCGCAATGCGGTAGAAACCGAAGCGGCTGGGTTCCTTGCACTGCCGGAAGAAGTTCTTGAAGAAGTTGTCCAGCACGTCGCCATGTCGGTCGAATTGCAGGAAACTCTGCGCGTTCTCCGCTTTTGCGGGGGTGCGCTTGGGTGTGCCGTCCGCGTTCAGCCCGGCTACCACGCTGATCTCGCCTGTCTTCTCGTCACGGACTACCAGCACGTCCTTTTCGTCTTTTTTCTTTGCCATCTGAAAAATGTTTTAATGGGTTATTTATGAAAGAAATTATGGATACGAGCCTTGTAGAAGGCTATATCTTCCTTTTTGAAGTCCTTGATATGGTTGGAAAGGAATGTCAGCACGTCCTCCTCGCTGTAATAGGTCTTCTTGCCCAGCGTCTTGTAGGGCAATGCGCCTACGCTGCGGTAGCGTTGGAGGGTGCGTTTGCTTATCTGGAGCAACATGCACAAATCCTGATTGTCGAAAAGGCGGATGCTTTCCGTGATAGTGGGCTGTTTCCCCTCAGCCTTCATCGCCAGCAGCAGTTCGTCCTGACGGTCGAGCCGTTCCATCAGCTTCTGCATCCAGCCCTCGAAGTTGTTTCGTGTGAGCAGTTCCATGACCTATGTCCTCCTTCCTTTTGGTTTGCCGCCCGTGCGCAGCGTGTGGTTGTGGAACAGGGTGTCTATTGTCCCTTCCTCGTTCCTTACTGTGTTGTCCTCCAATAGCCGCAGTATCTCGGAAAGGCGGTAGCGGCAGCTTCCGCGTACCACCACATACTCGATACGGTGGTCGGTGCGCATACGCTGCATGGTGCGCTTGCTCACGTTGAGCATCTTCGCCGCCTGTGCCGTGTCAAGCAGCTTGTCTTCGGTTTCCCGCTTCCGTTTCTTCTCGTCCCTTGCCTCGCGGATGTACCCTGCGATGTTCGCAATCTGCGCCATCATCTCCTTGTAGGCGGAACTTTCCATTGTTATCACTTTCATGTTCAGTCCTTTCTTTTTGTTTCTGCGACAAAATTCGGCAATAAACAAAAGGGGCTTTAACAACTCACTACGTGACTCACGTAAGATTTTTGCGGAAGATGGCTCCGTAACCCGGTCAAACGGCGCAACAGGCAGCCTTTCAGCGGAAAACGATACGTCTTGTATGCCGTTTCGTTACCTTTGCGGCAAACTCTAAATGACATGAATATGGAAATAGTATCTATCGAGAAAAAGACTTTCGAGATGATGGTGGCGGCATTCGGCGCACTCTCGGAGAAGGTCGCCGCCCTAAGGCGCAAAAGCGACACGGGGCGCATGGAAAGATGGCTCACGGGCGAGGAGGTCTGCGGGCAGTTGAGAATAAGCCCGCGCACGTTGCAGACGCTGCGTGACAGGCGGCTTATCGGCTACTCGCAGATAAACCGCAGGTTCTATTACAAGCCAGAGGAGGTGAAGCGGCTGATACCGCTTGTCGGCACGCTCTATCCGCACGGCAGATGATTTGATTTATTCACCCACTGAATCCGAAGTTATGATGAACGAGAACAACGATGTTTTTACGATGGAAGACGAGCCGATAGCCTCTGTGGTGCAGGATATGCGCAAAGGCTCGAAATGGCTGTCCGCATTTCTGGAAAGCTACCGTCCTCCGCTGGACGGGGAACGTTACCTGACGGACGGCGAGGTGTCGGAACTGCTCCGTGTGAGCCGGCGCACCTTGCAGGAATACCGCAACAACCGCGTGTTGCCCTTCATACTTTTGGGAGGGAAGGTGCTTTACCCGGAAACGGGGCTGCGCGGGGTACTGGAAGCGAACTACCGCAAGCCGCTGGAGTGAGGCGGTTTCATGAAAAAGTAAACGGGTGACACCTTTTGTGGTGCTACCCGTTTACTTGTCTTATGGGGTATGTGCAATCAGCAATACCCGGCTTTTCCGTTCTGTATGAACATCACGTATGTCTGCCGTTTCTCTTGTGAGAGTGCCTTTCCCACCAGCCATGTGCGGAACAGGTGGGTGTTGTAGGTATTCACCCTGAAAGCGACCGGGATGATGATTTCAAGGGCGTACACGTCCGCGTGCAGCCCGTTTTCAAGCTGCATGTAGCGGCACACCTCGTAGTCGTTCAGCACGTCCGACTTGCGGACGGCTCTGATGGCGGCGTTCACTGCCGGGACGGTCGTATGGAACAATCCGGCTATTTCGGTGGCGGTCATCCACACGTCGTTACCGGTTACGCTGACTGCCTTGTCCTCGATGATGATTGTGTCACGTTTCATGGCTTTTCTTTTTAGATGGTGCAACCTGCAAATTCCTCGACGCCGTTCAATCTTGCGGCAAGGTTCTCCATGTCCTGATTGAGCTTCTCTTTGGTTATCTTTGCGTAAATCTGCGTCGTCTTTATGCTCTTGTGTCCGAGCATGGAGCTGACCGTTTCGATGGGAACACCGTTGGAGAGGAATATCGTCGTGGCTGCCGTGTGGCGGCTCTGATGCCACGTGATATGCTTGGTGATGCCGCAACGCTTGGCGACGGCACGGATACCGGCAAGGCACGTGTTATAATGCGGAACGGGAAATATCCTGCCGTCCCCGCACAGTCCCCGGTATTTGCCGATTATGCGGTTGGCGATGTCGAGCAGGCGGATGTTGGACACCACGCCCGTTTTCTGGCGGTTGATGTTTATCCACTCGTGTTCGTCGAAGTAGGTGCGGATATTCTCTTCCGTAAGGTTGCGCATATCCGCGAACGACAGCCCCGTGAAGGCGCAGAACAGGTAGAGGTCGCGGTACAATTCCTGTTTGGCGTTTTTCAGTTTCCCCTCCATCAGCAGGCGGATCTCATCTTTGGTCAGGAAACTGCGTGTTGTTTCCTCCTTCTTGATTTCATACTCGCGGAACGGGTCGCGCGTCAGCCACTCGTTGTTGATGGCGATGAATACCATCGTCCGTAACGGGCAGACGTACAGCCACACGGTATTGGTGCAGCAGTGCTTGTCCGTGCGCAGGAACATCTCGAAGTCGGAGATGAAAGCCGGGGTAAGCTCTTTTAGGGCGATGTCCTTCACATGGTAGCGGATGTCGAGGAACTCTTGCATGTGCTTGTAAACGGTGCGGTACTTCAGCAGCGTGCCTTTGGCTTTCATGCCTGCCTCCACCTGCTTCTCGTAGTCCTCGTTGTGCTGGCGGAACACCTGCATCAGCGTGTGGTAGCGGTGTTCCAGTCCGAGAAAGGCGTTCTTTACCTTCTCCGCCGTGACGAAGTTGTCACGCTCCATGATTTCCTGATAGTGTCTGTTGATGCGCACCCGCATCTTGTCAAGCATACGGTTCGTTTCGAGTGCCGCCGTGCTTCTGCCCGTGACACGTCCACCTTTGGTGTCCCACAGTTTCGGATCGACAGTCAGTTTGCAGCTGAACTGTGTCTGGCTGCCGTCCACCGTGATGCGTCCCATGACGGGAACTGTCCCGTCCTTTTTCACTACCTGACGCTTGAGGTAGTAGATTACTGAAAATGTACTCTTCATTGTCCTTAATTTTTGGGTTTCAAAATTAGTTGGTGAAGAGTCCGGTGTTGGTACGCAAAACGGGGAGGAACGGCGCAATCTTTTTCCGTAACCTGATTTTTCGCATGAGTTATGGATAACTCACTATTCCTTAGAGCCTTGTTTCGCTATTCGTACCCGTTTGTCGCATTTTCGGGCATGGTTACGAACAAGTAACGTAGCGGCGTCAGGATTTGGCTTCGGCAGGGATTGTAATGGCTTCACGGATTATCGCCACTTCAACCAAAACCCTTGTAACTCAATTCTATCACTATATCTTTCCGCATTTCACTTTTTTGTAGTAACTTTGCGGCGACAAGATACATTAAAATTCCATCGTGCCATCCCAATCCTAATCACGAAGACACGATGAGAATTTAAAGATTGTCATACGCTTTATCGGATCTCAAATTCACCAGTTAACCACCCTAACTTATGGCTTAAGATTACTTGATATGCTCCTGTCTGCATTCCGTCTATCGGAATGTCGATTATATCGCCCATCGCACCGGAAAGTATATTCTCATATATTATATTACCATTCTCATCCGTAATATGAATTGTCAGGTTGTCCAGAGCATCCTTGAACTCTATGCTCAGTACATTGTTATTTATGGACAATGTGGGTGGCAACGCCGTGATGGAACGATAATCCTCATCATCCCATCTTCCTTGTGTAGGAATATCATCCCCGTACGCCAATGAAATGGAGAAAAAAGAACCTAAAAAGATACAGAAGGTCAACAAATTTGTTTTCATGCTCTAATATTGTTTAATTACTGGTTGTGTTTTAATCGTTTGTGAATATCAGTAAAAAAACAATAAGCGAATGAACAAATATGAACAATGCGAAAAAATATTTTTTCGTCCTATTCTCGCTTTTGTTCATTTTTGTTCGTTTTTATTAATTTTAAATCCTGCATAAATTATTATATATCAGATATATATTTATCAAAATCCTTCGCTGTTCCTTCCTTCTTGGTGAGCTTCTCATACAATCTTTTTCGATAAACGGATACATTTCCCTTACTCAACAAGATTTCGATCGCCCCGGGTTTTACTCCTATTTTACTTAGATAACAGATTTTCCTCTCCGATTCGTTTAAGGAGGTGGATTTTTGCAAGGTGGTCACCATCTTTGGGTAAAGTTTGTCCACCGAGATGAAAAGTTTATGCCAATCCGTATCCGTGGGTTCCCAGCCAGCGGGGGAACGGAATTTATCATATAGGCGTTCGTTTTGCAGTCGCTCTGATTCCTCTATTTTTTTCCGCTCTTCTTCTCTTGCTTGTTCCCGTTTCTTTAAGTTTGAGTTCTCGCTCCGAAGGGTGAGCAAATTTTTCTCTAATTCATCTTTGGTATGAGACAATTTCTCTAATTGCATGATTTTTTGCCTGATCTCCTCGTTTGTCCGCTTTAGTTGCTCATCTTTTTCCTTGGAAAGTTGTCGCTCTTTCGTTTTGTAAATTTGGATTTCGTTCTGTAGGCTATCCTTTACGTCAGATATATTTTTCAGGGTCTGCTCATTTCTTTGAATTTGTTCTTCATTGGCTTTTAACCGTTGTAACAGGCTTTTTCGTTCTCGCCTGTAATGGATGAAACGCAGTAGGGCTACTGTTAATAAAAACAGGCAAGCCGTTATGAGTAAAGAATAAAAGGACTTCTGTTTAGAAGCGTAAAGCCGTGCCTCCCATAAATCCTGTTCGATTTCGTTATATGAATAGAACGCTTGTACGTTCCGGATGGATTCAGCATTCTTTCCTTGCTCTATAGAATCTTTTAATAATTCGTATTGCTTAGATAATAACGCCGCTTGTTCCCATTGCCCTTTCTCCAAGGCTATTTCTTTCAAATGGAAAAGTCCTCCGGCACGTGTCTCGGGTAAAGGTGCAGAATTTATGCAGGCTTGTAAGTAAAAGCAAGCCGAGTCGATTTGACCGCTTTTCTTATAAAGTTCCCCAAGCACTAGATATACGGGATATTTGGCTTGTGGTTTTGCTACGTTTTGTAAAGATGTCCGCAATAATCCATGTGCTTCCTCCAGGCGTTGTCTGTCTATATAGAAACCTGCTAATTCCGTATAAACCGAAGGAATAATTCTCTTCCTCATTAAAGCGATCGCTTTTTGGTTGCAAATAATAGCGCTGTCTTGATGGCCCAGCATCAAGAAGGTACGCCCTAAATCCCGCAACGCGAACACCTGTCCTGTACTATCACTTAATAAATGAAAATTTTCCACCGCTTTTTTCTGGAAAGGCAATGCCTTCTCATAAACCTTCTGGTAGGCATAGAGCATACCTATATGATTATGGATCCTACCAAGCAAGGCATGATCCTCTATCTTTTCCTCATCCCGAAGAGCCTTGAGGTAATATTCCTGCGCTTTTAGCGGGTGCCCCAAGTCTTGATTGATTCTTCCTTTATAATACCAAGCTTTCGCTTTTCTTCCCAAGTCGTCTGTTTTCTCGTAATAATCCGCGGCGATCGAGATCAGGGAGTCGGTGGTATGCGTAACGTACGTCTTGTCTTCCGCTTCCGTCAGCAGCAAATAATAATGTGCCTTATCTTTTCGGGATAGGTTTTCTTTGTTCTCTATTTGTTCAAGGAGCATTAAGGCGCTATCCGGATGTTGGGGCATAAGGTTCTCTATTTTTCGGAAGTCTATGGTTTGATGGCCCATTCCGTCGCAAGAGATCCATATAATAGGTATTAGAATTAACAGGAAAACAATGTTTTTCTTCATTTGTGTGTTATTTGTTGAGGGTAAAAATAATACAAAAAGACGAGAATATCTTGGCTGGAAATCCCGACTTTTTGGATCTATTTTTATTTCCATTACAAATATCTTGAATAACAGATGGTTACGCTAGAAGCAAGTCATCCGCTTATGGCTTGACAAGTGAATAACTAACGGCTTGTCAAGTGAATAACTAACGAGTAGGGGTAGCCGTCAGTTAACGGCTTGGGAAGTGATCAGTTATTCACTTGAGAAGCCTTTTCCCAGAGAAGATATACTTACTTTGCCGATGAAGTATATCTTCTCCGGGCATAGGATATATACTTCATCCGCAAAGTAAGTATATATGGATAAAACAGGCTTTTTTATCCTACCAGCCATCGTTCTATATTCCGGGTCTCTGAGGAGAAGTTCGCGCCGATCTTGATCACTTGCCGTTTATCAGCGGCGAAGGGTAGGGCATAACCTTTCTCCTCGATCTGCCGCAGAGCCTCCTCTGCGGTTCCGTTCAGCTTGAACTCCATGATATAGACGTAGCGGTCGGTTTGTAGGACGAGGTCGATGCGTCCGTTCGAGGTGTGGTATTCCACTTGCGTGTACAGTCCGACCAGCTTGAAGACGATGAAGAGCACGTTGCGGTAATGCAGCTCCGTGTCCCGTTCCGGGTTCCGGCCAATAATCGCCTCGTAAGAGGTATCGGCGAAGAAGCTTTGTAGGCGGTGGAAGAAGGCATCGTAGTCTCCTGCCCGTACCTCTCTCACAAAGCGGCCTATCTCGAAAGGAGACTTCGAGGCTTGAATGTTCGTATAGAACGGCAGTAAGTATTTCATGAAACCCTCCTCTACCTCTTGGTTCGGGAAACCTAAGCGATAGATCTTGAATTCCGGCTCGTAATCCTTGATCGTGAGGTATCCGCTTTGGTAGATGACGGGGATGGGATTGTTCGAAGCGGAGTCGATGCTGTTCAACACATCGGCGTCGGTCTCGGTGTTGGCCATGTCGTACAGGTCGTAGTTCGTTCGTTTCAGCAACTCCATCAAGTAAGTGGGCGTGCCCGTCTCGAACCAATAATCGCTGAGCCGCATATACTTGAAGGTATTCAGCAGGCTGAAAGGGTTATAAATGCCCGGTCCCCCGGCCACGAAATGATAGCCGTCGTACCGTTTCCGTAGCAAGGATCGGGCCTCCTCGTATGTCCGCTCAAGGGCAGAGGCCAACGTATGGATGTCCTCATCGAAATGCGTACGCAGCTCCGTTTCCGTGATGCCGCAAATGGCGGCGTAAGGCTCCCGCATGGATATATCGTCCAAATTGTTGAGGTCGCTGAAGACGCTTACCTTCCCGAACTTGGTCACGCCGGTCAGCAGGGCGAAGCGTATGGCCCTGTCCATGGTCTTCAACACACCGTAGAAGGGTTTGAGCATGTTCCGGAATCGGTTTTGCGTCTCCTCGTCGTGCAAGTTCTGTAGCAAGGGCTTGTCGTACTCGTCGATCAGGATCACGGCCCGCTGTCCGGTTTTGCGGTAGGCCCGGTCGATGATTCCGGCGAAGCGGAGGGGCAGGGTCTCCTCGGTAGGCCGTGTCCCATACTCCTCCTCATATCTGGACAAGGTATCATTTAATATCTTATACAAGCTGTCAGGGGCGTCGTAGTGGGAGATATTCAAGTCGAAATGCAAGATCGGATGCTTGGTCCACTCTTTCTCCAGCTTCTCCATGGCCAGTCCCTCGAACAGCTCCTTTTTCCCTTGGAAATAGGCCTCCAGCGTGGATAGCAGCAGACTCTTCCCGAATCGACGCGGGCGGCTGAGGAAATAGTAGCTTCCTGTTTTCACCAATTGATAGATCAAAGCGGTCTTATCAATGTAGAGATAGCCGTCCTTGCGGATTTTCTCGAAGTTCTGTATGCCGATGGGGTAAATAGTCTGGTTCATATCGTCTTGTGTTTAATGTGACTCATGGACAAAGATACAAAAAAAACACGTACGTGTTTTCAAAAAAAGACGTACATGTTTTCGGAAAAACACGTACGTCTTTTTTTAAAGGCTTTATAGAGTATGATTCTACCTAGTACTTGAAGCTTCCTCCCCCCAAGAATTCACGGAGCAAGGAAGTTCCGGGAAGTTCCTCCGTCGGGATGTAATTAAAGTAGCGGAGGAAACGGAGCAAACGATACGCCTCCGCATTCGCCTTACTACTCTCCGGCACTTGTGCGAGGATCGGTTCCGCGAATTTGCGCAAGGCGGCCAGCTCATACAACATGGCGCTGTTAAACATAGCGTCCGCATTCTCCTGATAGGGAAAGATCCATTTATCCTCACCCCGGCGCACGCTCGGCCAACGGTTGATCGTATCTTCCGCCGAATATCCCCTAAAGCGATAATCCCGGATAATACGGCGCAGCAGACGATTATCCGTCGTCGGTATCCAATTATGGTTATCCAAAGAGATAGAGGTCAAGACCGAGACATATACCCGATATTTATATTTATCATCGATAAACTCCGTCAGTTCCGGATTCAAAGCATGAATACCTTCTATTACCAAAATCGAGTTCTCACGAAGTTTTAACTTCTTTCCCTTGAAAATCCTTCGGCCAGACTCAAAGTTGAAACTAGGCAGCTCGATCTCTTCCCCGGATAACAACTTCTTCAAATCCTTATTAAAATAAGGTAAATCCAGCGCATACAAAGATTCAAAATCATACTCGCCATGCTCATCTTTCGGTGTATCTTCCCGATTCAAGAAATAATCATCCAAGGAAATTCCTACCGGATGAAGCAGGTTAGTCGTCAATTGTACTTGCAAACGCTTGCAAAACGTAGTCTTTCCCGAAGAAGAAGGGCCGGAGATCAAGACGATACGGATGCCCTCTTTATATCCATCGGCGATCTTTTCGGCGATCTTGGCAACCTGTTTTTCCTGCATCGCCTCAGAGACAAGGATTATATCCTGAGAGCGGCCTTTCTCTATCGCTAAATTCAAATCCCCCACATTATCTAAGCCGACAGTCCGCTGCAATGTAAGGTGTTCCTTATAAGCCTCGAACATCTTATCCTGCTTGATGACAGGCTGCAATTCCATCGGATCGGTCTGCTTCGGGATACGGAGCAAAACGCCATCCATATACGGTTCCAAGTCAAACAATTGGATATAGCCGGTCGAAGGGGTTAAACAGCCATAAAAGAAGTTGATATAACCTTCCAACTCATAATAAGAGGTATAAGGCAATCCCGCCGTCTCTATTAAGCGAGCCTTATCATTCATACCCCGCTCCCTGAACAATACGGCGGCATCCACCGTACGGACACTCTTATGGAGGAAAGGAAGATCCGCATCAATCAACTCCCACATACGTTTCTTGATCTTCTCGATCGTCTCCAGATCGATGTTCTTGCCGTTATGGATCACGCAATAGTAACCTTTCGATACCGGATGTTCCAGATTTAAGGTCGCCGTCGGCCAAATATCATACACCGCCTTGGAAAATATATGGCAAAGCGAGCGGACATAGGTTCTCAATCCGGATAATTGAGTATAGTCGATAAATTCGATATCCTTCGGTTGCCAGCAACGGAAGTTCAAGCTTTCCGTCTTATTATTCACTTGCGCGTTCATCGGCCTGTACCGAAGCGGAGCGCCAACCGCCGTATAAATGTCCAACAACGAAGAACCAATGGGTACATCCTTGTAGGTATTATTATTTTTGCAGTAAATTGTTATTGTCTCAGACATACTATCTCAGTTATTATTTGTAAATTCGCCCCCTAAAGTTAGGAATATTAATCGGATATACAATCCACTTAAACGTAATTTAAATGGACTATTCTTTTTTTGATTTTCTCCGGCTGATCGGCTCCTTGGCGCTGTTCTTGTACGGAATGAAGATCATGAGTGAAGGGTTACAAAAATTTGCGGGTGACAGTTTACGGCGAATACTAACCGCGATGACCACGAACAGAGTAACCGGTATGCTCACCGGGGTGTTAATAACGGCTCTTATCCAATCATCATCGGCTACGACGGTTATGGTCGTGAGTTTCGTGAATGCCGGACTCTTGACATTGACCCAATCCATCGGAGTCATTATGGGTGCTAACATCGGAACCACGGTAACGGCATGGCTTATCTCCGCCCTCGGTTTCAAGGTCGATATCGCCGCATTCGCCCTTCCCCTTTTAGCTTTCGCTCTCCCACTCTTCTTCTCAGGAAAAAGCTCTCGTAAATCAATTGGTGAATTTGTTTTTGGTTTCGCGTTCCTGTTCATGGGTCTTCAAAGTTTAAAGGCAAACGCCCCAGACCTCGGAGCGAATCCGGAAATGCTGGCTTTCGTGCAGAATTATACGGATATGGGATTTTTCTCCATCATCTTGTTCTTATTTATCGGAGCGATCTTAACCATGATCGTACAAGCCTCCGCCGCCACGATGGCTATTACATTGATTATGTGCGCCAACGGCTGGATCGATTACCATTTGGGAGTCGCTTTGGTATTAGGCGAAAATATCGGAACCACGATTACGGCCAACTTAGCCGCATTAACCGGAAACACACAAGCACGACGAGCCGCGTTAGCGCACCTTGTTTTCAACGTTTTCGGTGTCATGTGGGTTTTGGTGCTCTTCTACCCTTTCACGAATGCCGTCTCATGGTTTGTTACCCATGTAATGAAGGTCAGTGATCCGGCTGTGGCGGTATCCTTTAAACTGGCAGCGTTCCACACTGCATTCAATATCAGTAATACTTTCATTATGATCTGGTTCGTAAGCTTGATCGAAAAGACCGTATGTACGCTTATCAAGCCCAAGGTGGAAGACGAGGAATACCGCCTTCGCTATATCACGGGAGGTATGTTATCCACCGCCGAGCTTTCCATCCTACAAGCTCATAAAGAAATCTCATTATTCGCCGAGCGTACGGCTAGGATGTTTAATATGGTGAAAGAATTATTCTACGAGAAGAATGAGGAGACCTTCCTCAAGACTTATAGCCGCGTCGAGAAATACGAGAATATCAGCGACCGCATGGAGATCGAGATCGCAAATTACTTGACCGAAGTATCGGAAGGCCGTTTGAGTTCTGAAAGTAAGGAAGAAATCCGTATCATGCTACGTGCCGTCTCGGAAATCGAGAGTATAGCGGATTCTTGTAATAACCTTGCCCGAAGTATCAAACGCAGAAACGAGTTCAAATCCGAATTCACGGAGGAGCAAAACAAGCACTTGGATCATATGTTCGAGCTGGTATCCGGGGCGTTAAATCGCATGAACCTAATTTTGCATAAACCGGAACTCGTACATGATGATATCAATCCTTCTTATAACATAGAGAACGAGATCAACAACTATCGTAACCAGTTGAAGAGCCGGAATATCGAAGATATCAACAATAAGCTGTACCAATATCAAGATGGCGTTTATTACATGGACATGGTTAGTGAAAGTGAAAAGCTGGGCGATTATGTATTAAATGTTGTTCAAGCGGTTATCGAGAAGAAAATATAGCGTATATTTGTCCTTAACAATATCAACAGCCCTTTTCCGTTATTGAGAGAAGGGCTGTTTTTAATATATATCCACTATGAATTATAAATATTATACGATCGTTATCCTTGGCCTTTTAGCATTCTCCGCTTGCGAGAAAGATGATATTGACATTCCGGCAACCGACAATGAAGTAAATCAATGGATCGAGCAAACGATGCGAGAGAATTATCTTTGGTATTCCGAGTTCCCGGATAAAAGTTCCTTGGACTTTAGTCTTGATCCGGAGACCTTCTTCAAGGGCCTGTTATCCGATAAAGACGGGAAAGATCTTCCTGAAGGTCATCATTACTTTTCCCAATTAGAGAAAGCGACCGTAACAAAGAGCATTTACGACGCGAACAACTCATATGGATTCGATTTCGCGACTTCCAACCTTAAAGACGGAGGCAGTACCTATAAAATAGCCATTGTCCTTTATGTATTAAAGGATTCACCCGCCGAAGAAGCCGGATTGAAACGGGGAGACTGGATACTTGGCGTAAACGGCTCCTTGGGTTCTATCCAAGACTATGATGTATTGAGAAGCGGAGGCAGCGTATCCCTCCAACTAGGAAAAGAAATAGGAAACACCAAGGGATTCGTCTCCACCCGAAGAGTTACCTTGAACGCATCCCGAACGGTAGAAGACACCCCATTCCTAAAAGATTCCGTATACACATATGGCAATAAGCGAATCGGCTATTTGATGTACAACCATTTCGCCTCCGGACCGGATGAATACGATTATAGCGACACAAGTTATAATCTTTATTTGCAACAACTCTTCGAAAAATTCAAAAGCCGCAACGTCAATGAGTTCGTACTTGATTTACGCTATAATGGGGGTGGGCTTGTCAATTGCGCCCAATTACTGGCTTCGCTATTAGTCCGTGAAAACGTTTTAGGAGAACCTTTATGTATCATGGAGTATAACGATAAAAACTCCAATAAAAATGAGACCTTGCCTTTACTCAAAACGACCGAGGTCATGGCGGGAAACTTAAACCTACAACGGCTATTTGTTTTGACAGGTTCAACTACGGCTTCTGCCTCCGAACTTATCATTAACTCGCTACGATCTTATCTAGACGTTCGGGTTATCGGTAAGCAGACTTTTGGCAAGACCGTCGGTATGACGATCTACAATGAATCTAAAAAATATGGCTGGATACTTTCTCCCGTCACTTTCCATATTTATAATAAGGATCGGGAAGCTGATTATGAAGACGGATTTCATCCCGATGTAGCTATTGATGAATTCAAGAGTGATCTAGCTGAATTCGGAGATTTGAAGGATCCTTTATTAGGACAAGCTATTTACGAGATAACCGGCCAGTCACCACTCTTACGATCCGCTACCCCGAGGGGCAACCGGGAAATCCAATATAATCCCCCGTTGTCCTATAAGGATAACTTATTACTGATTCCAAAAGACTAAAAACAAAATATATGGAAAGCGCATTTCTTAAAATCATAAACGCAAAAGTATTAACTCCTTCGGGCCTCCTACCAAACGGGCAAATCATCATCTCGGATGGGAAAATAGTGGAGATCACCGGGCAAAACCGGGAGATTCCTCATGCGGAGATCATCGACGCAAAAGGATATTATGTGGCTCCCGGCTGTATCGACACGCATGTACACGGCGGCAACGGACATGATTTCACGGAAGCTACCCCGAAAGCGTTCTATGCGATCACAAGAGCACATGCTTTACAGGGAACAACGGCTTTATATCCTACATTGGCAGCGGCCCCTATCGAGACCTTCCGGGAAGCGATCAAGACCTGCGAGCACATCATGAACCACCCGGAACAGGGGGCCCGTATCATGGGATTACATCTTGAAGGCAACTATTTGAATATGGCTATGAAAGGCGGACAAGACCCTAATTATATTTACCCGCCCGATCCCCAAGAATATAAGGAATTACTAAACAGTACCCAATGTATTAAACGCTGGAGCGCCGCCCCCGAGCTTGACGGGGCTTTGGTATTCGGTAAATATGCGTCAGCTCATGGTGTGTTGGTTTCACTAGCCCACACCACAGCCGATTATCTCCAAGTGAAAAAAGCATACGAAGCCGGATTCACCCATGCTACCCACTTCTACAATGCCATGACTTCCGTCCATAAAGACCGTGAGTATAAACATGAAGGAACGGTAGAAGGTATTTATCTCATGAAAGATATGACCGTTGAAGTTGTAGCCGATGGTATCCACGTACCGCCAGCAATCTTAAAGTTGGTATATCAAATCAAAGGGGTAGAACGTACGTCCTTAATCACGGACGCAATGGCCGCCGCCGCTTGCGATAACGGTACGGAACATTTTCCGGACTCCCGGGTAATTATTGAGGAAGGCGTATGTAAATTAGCCGATCGCTCAGCTATCGCAGGAAGTATAGCTACCGGAATCCGCTTGATCCGTACCTTAGTCGAGAAAGCGGAAATTCCATTGCACGACGCTGTTCGTATGGCTTCCGAAAGCCCAGCCCGCCTAATGGGTATTTTAGACCGTAAAGGAACATTGGAGAAAGGAAAGGATGCCGATATCATCATTTTCAACAACGATATAGAGATTCAAGAGACCTTCATCGAAGGTAAACGGCTCTCCAAAGAATAAGAAATCCAATAAACAATGACTTCTCCTATCTTGTTTTTAGATAAATAAGGGCATGAATGTATATGGAAAACGTAAAAGAACATTACTGGAGATACTCATTGATCACCATTATATTAGGACTAGGGGTAATTCTATTTTTTAAGATTACCCCGTTTCTTGGAGGTATACTTGGAGCATTCACCATCTATATATTGCTGCGTGGACAGATGTTCCATCTGACAGAAAAGCTAAATATGAGACCGGCTTTTGCAGCTTTACTGTTACTGGGGGAAACAATCTTATGTTTCTTAATCCCAATCACATTGGCGATCTGGTTGGTAATCAACAAAACTCAAAATATTAATTTAGACCCGACTGTACTGCTAAATACAGGCCAACATATAGCGGATCTAGTTCAGGAAAAGACCGGGTTTGATGTACTGGATAGAGGAAACTTATTAAAAGCGGCCTCTATACTCCCACAAATCGGACAGTTTTTAGTGGGTAGCATAAGCAGTTTCGCCGTAAATGTCGTCGTCTTGATTTTCATTCTGTACTTCATGCTGATAGGCGGAAGAAAAATGGAAAACTATCTATACACCTTATTCCCCTTCAGTGATCAAAACAAGGATGAGGTACTCAACGAGATCAATATGATCGTAAAATCAAACGCCATAGGTATCCCTCTTTTGGCGGTTATACAAGGTATCGTAGCGGTGATCGGTTACTTTATCTTTCAGACTCCCGATCCGCTGTTATTTGGGTTTCTCACTTGTATCGCTACGATCATTCCCATTGTAGGGACCGCATTGGTCTGGGTTCCGTTGGCGGCTTATATGGCTTTAAACGGAGATTGGGTACATGCCTTGGGATTGGCTATTTATGCCTTGCTTGTCATTACGAACGTCGATAATCTGATTCGTTTTATCCTACAAAAGAAGTTGGCGGATATACATCCGTTAATCACCGTCTTCGGAGTCGTAATCGGGTTGTCCTTATTCGGATTTATGGGGATCATCTTCGGGCCGTTGTTACTATCCTTATTCCTTCTTTGTATAGATATCTTCAAGAAGAGCTATTTGGATAAATAAAGAGTATCTAACGCAATTAACGCTTCCGGGCCTTTTCCCGGGCGGCCTTTTCCTTTTCCCGCAAGGCTTCCTTGCGGGCTTTTTCTTTCTCTTTCAATTTTTGCTTGTATAAGCGTTCCTTCTCCTTACGTTCTTTTTCTTTCTCTTTCAAGCGTTGCTTATAAGCACGTTCCTTTTCCTTACGAAGGTCCTCACGAGCTTTCAGTTTCGCCTTACGGTCGGCTTCCGCTTGTTTCAGCTTGGCCTTGCGATCAGCTTCCAACTGTTTCTCTCGATCAGCCTTCGCTTTCAACAGGGCACGTTCTTCCTCCGCTTGCTTCTTGAGAAGTTCTTCCTGTTCTTTCGCTTTCTGCTCACGTAATTCCTTATCCGCCTTTTGCTGGGCCTCGAAAGCCTTACGAGCCTCTTCCTTGCGGGCTTCTTCTTCGGCAGCTTCCCGTTTACGGATCTCTTGGATTTCTTTCAAGGTCATGCCTTGATCCTCAACCGCCGGCTGAACAACAGGAACCGTATCCTTACGAAGGGTATCGACACGCTGGATTTCCGGTTTGTCAAACGCAGGGACCTCAATCGTATCCGGGACGACTGGTATAGCGGGCTGTCGAACAGGTTCTTGAACAGGCCGTTGTTCCTCCTCCGGCTCTGTAACAGGTTGTTTTTCCGGTTCAACTTCTAGTTTCAATTCATCTGCCTCTTCCGGCACTTCGGCTTCTTCCTCCGTGATCATTTCATCTTCAGTCGCCTCCTCCTCCTTAGCGGCTTCCATACGGGCTTTCCAACGACCTGCCAGATCCGGTAATTCCTCACCGAAGCTCTCATCGAAGAAGGTGATATATTCATCCAAGGTCTTGCCACGCATCAAGGTCTCATAATTATCATCAGAGATCGGTAACACGGCAACCGCTTTATTCAAGGCCGTAGCATAGCCATCCTTACCGTATATCATCTTATAATATTGGATAATCTCGTCAAAACTAATAAATCCTTTAATCGCCAGCATACTGATCGGGCCGGCCTGCTCCAAAGCCAAATCAAACTCTTTCACCATGAAGTTCGCGAAGTTATAAGCGGCGACGGCGAATAGCAACTGATTCTGATCTACGCTACCCGTAGGATATACCAAAAGCATCTGATAAGGCGTATTCCGTTCCGGATTAAATACACGAGCCGAATCCTCGGCAGATAGCATACCATCCTCGCCCAAACCGAATCGTAGGTTCCAACTCATACCTTTCACTCCGCCCTGCACCAAGGCACGTCCCCGAAGAACACCTTTCAACATCTCCCCGGCCAGTTCCGTGACATCCGCATTCGGATACTTCTCGACCAGTGCTTTCAAGGCATTCTTAAACCCTTCCGCATCCCCGGCCTGCACATAGGATAACGCATCCAAGAACATGAATTTAGGCATCAATGTAGCCAATGGATATTTCTCGCTTACGTACCGGAAACTCTTACGTACATACGCTGTATCGCTTTCCAGATAGCGGTCGTAAGTAGCTTGATAGATCGAGTCTTGTACCACATCCATCATGCGGATATTATACTCGTAATTCGGATCAGCCACAGCTACCGCATAATCGCTTTCCGGGAAGGCGTTCATTAGTTTATTCTTATACTCGGTAGCCAACGCTGTATTTCCGGTTTTCAGGGCCATCAAATATACTTGATAATAGCTCTCCAAACGGTGCTCATTATCCGGGAAACGGCGTTCCAAATTCTCGAACGCCTCGACAGATAAGGGGATATCCTCCAACTTATCCTTATAGATCATCGCCATATTGTAAAGACCGTCTATAATAATAATGTTAGAAGCATCTATATCCTCTTGCGTGAAAGGTAGCTGCTGTAGGTAATACTCACGGGTATGCGGATCATCGGCGGCAACAGCCGGCAGATCACCGCCTATCGAATCGGTCGGCAACGGCTCACCGTCCGGCCCTACCATTTGGGTGGAATCTCCCTCGGCCAGCATCTCCTCATCCAGATTCTCATTAAAGGTAGAGAGTTCCTTCTTACGGCGGCGCCAGTGATCTTCCAACGGACGACGTCCCCATTTACGCTGGAACTGTGTCTTTCCTTGCGCTACAGTCTGAGGGTTATAGAAGTAGAAAGACGCTCCACCGGACGCATTCGGCAAGACAACAGCGTTGGTTTCCGTACCGGGACGGTCGATTCCGGTGCCTTTCGCTTCCTGCTCGGCCAGATAAGCCTCCTTCTCAGCCAAGGCTTTCGCCTCTTCCTCCTCTTTCTTTACCTCCTCAATCTTCTTATCGATAATCGCTAACCGCTCCGCTTCCGGTAATTTAGCCAAGGCTTGCAAACTGTCTTGAAGATGGACCGCTTCTACATGCACGACCAATTCATCCAGAATCGCCGACAATTTAGAAACCCGTTCATAATCCCTGTATTCCTTTTGAATTCCAGCTAAGGCTCCGCTAAAGCAAGGTTGCGCTTTCACGTAATCCCGCATCGTAAAATAGATATCTCCCAGCTTTATCTGGCAGATCGCCTTATCCATTCCATTCAATGTACTCTTATCGATACCGAGTTGATAGTTCTTTATGGCATTCACCGTATCTTCCCGGCTGAGGTATACATTTCCTAAAGCATAGTATACTTGATCCAGATAATCCTTATTCTTCTGGCTTTTCGCCATTTTCTCGAGCATCTTCACCACTTTCAAATAATTCGTACCCGAGAATACTTCTGTCTGACGGATACGTGAGGCAAATTCCAACTCATACGGAGGATTCGAACGGGCTACCTCACCAAAGGTCTTATAAGCCAAGCCATCTAATTCTTGATCCGCATAGATTTGTCCCAAAAGATACTTCATCCGGGTACGTTGCTTCCGGTTTTTCTCCGCCTTGATAGCGGTCTTCAGATAAGGGATGGCATCCTCGAACTGCCCGTTCTTGATCAAATAATCGGCATACACCGCCGCATATTGCTTCAAGGCGGAAGCAGGAATACCGTTCTTGTTCATCTTATCCAAGATATCCTCGGATTCATAGAACCAACCCATCTCGGAATAACAACGGGCTTGCCACAAACGGGCCTCGGCCACGACCTCCTCGTCCTTCGCATAATGACGGGCTATATAGGAAAAGGTAGCGGAGGCTTGCAGGAAATCGGCATTGTAGAATTGCGCCTGTCCCATGATCAGCCAACTATTCTTTAAGAAAGGGTTATATTCCTCTTGTTCTTGGATAGCACGTAGTTTGGGATTATTCCGCCAGCCCGGTTTCTTGGCCGGTTTCGCTTTTATGGAGTGTAGTTTAATAGCTTTATTACTTTTCTCGATCGTCCGGTCGAAAGGGCCGCCCGGCTCGGCTTTGTCTTTAGGCTGAGCGCTAATCGGATACATATAGATCCTGTCGGAATAGTTCTCTTTATATCCGTCCTGTTGGCTTTTCAGTGCCTCGTCAAACGCTTGTTTTCCATTGAAATAAATATTATAACGGGTCGTAAAGGCATGATAAAAACGGCTCGCTTTCGTGTTCTTCTTCGTGCTGCACGACCAAAGCAAGAGTACCGTTAATAACGCCACTATGTAGTAAAACCCTTTTTTCATTCTTTAATTAACGCCGTAACAACGGTTTTATTGCTTTCAAGGCCAAAAAGAGGACCACCAAAAACAAGATGATAAACGCACCGGAAGGCACGTTCAGGAAATAAGAAAGAACCAGTCCGGACACGCAACCCAGAAAGCCGATCGCGATACTTCCCCATATGATCTTCTTGAAGTCGGAAGTAAACAGGTTCACCGTTATTTGAGGCAGGGTCAGCAAACTCATCAATAGCATAATCCCTACCAACCGGATCGAAAGAACAATTGTCATGGCGATAAAGCACATCATCGTATACTCGATCCATTTTACCGGTAGGCCTTGCGTGACAGCGAAGTCACGATCGAACGCCACGTAAACAATCTCACGGAGGAAAAGGGAGAATATGAGTATCAACAATACCACCAACCCTAAAATCCATAAGATATCGGCCGTAGAGATCGTTAATATATTACCAAATAGATAGGCGGATAGATTCGGGGCGTACCCCGGGGTAAGGAAGATGAAGATCACTCCCAAAGCCATACCCAGCGACCATACGCCCGCTATAGCGGAATCCTCCCTTACGTTTTGCGTCTTGCTCGCCCACTCCACGCCAAAAGCGGAGAGGATGGAGAACAGCATCGCCATCAAGATCGGATTTGTTCCCAGATAAAAACCCAAGCCCAAACCACCGAACGAAGCATGCGTGATCCCTCCGCTGATAAATACCAACCGGCGGGATACGATGTAAGTCCCGACAATCCCACAAGCGATAGCGGTTAGCAAGCTCCCGATCAAGGCATTCTGAAAAAAGGCATATTGCAATAAATCCATATGATTCGTTTCCTAAATTAATGAGTACGGCGTTCGCCAATGATCAAGAATGCCTCATCCTTCAAGGCATCCGGCAAATTGATCCCCCGCAATTGCAGGCTACGGAGCCAACCGGCCACCTCCACTTCCCGGAGGGTATAAAGCACTTCACTAAACTCCTCAACGGCTTCCTCATCGTAAGCGTCCGCTTCCACTCCTTGGAACCGATCCAGTTCCTCATCGTTATAATATTCGATTTTCTTGCTGACGGCAGCTAATAAACTATCCCGCTCGCAAGTCTCATGTTGTCCGCAGCAAACCTCCGGGATCTCCTGTGCCTCGGGGATCTCCGAGATCTCCCCCCGTTCCAGCATCTTCTGAAGTTTCTTATTCCGGAAATATCCGGCGACAGCGGCTACGACACCCAGGCCTATAAGACTTATGACAATGTACCACATAATTCAATTGAAAATTGAGAATTGAAAACTGAAAATTAAAGGGCTGATTCCCTAATAGAGAAACCAGCGGCCTTAAGATCTTCCCAATAATGGGGGTAACTCTTGCTGACCACTTGCGGGTGGGCGATCTCTATCCCCTCGGGACGTACCAAAGCGGCGGGAGCGAATGACAAAGCCATCCGATGATCCTCGTAAGTGGCGATTACCGGATGCGACTCCGGTTCCTTGCGTTCACCGTTCCACTCCAAGATGCTATCATTGCGATCCGTCAACACATAACCTAATTTACGAAGCTCTGTCTTCAATGCCTCGATCCGATCCGTCTCCTTGATCTTCAATGATTGAAGTCCCATAAAGCGGAAAGGGATATTTAATAACACGCAAGTCACCACAAAGGTTTGAGCCAAATCCGGTTCATTCACGAAGTTATAAACCAATTTCTCACAGATATTTCCAGTATGCTTTAACACGACTCCACGTTTCGTATAAGTAGTGCCCACTCCCAATTGAGCGAACAACTTCGCTCCGGCGGCATCTCCCTGCAAGCTATTCTTGAATAAACCTAACAATTCGATCTCAGCATTTTTCGATAACGCCATGATCTCATACCAATAAGAAGCGGCGCTCCAATCAGATTCCACTGTAAAATGAATCGGCTTATACTCTTGGGGAAGTACTTTGATCATATTCTCCGTCCAAGAGGCTCTCACTCCATATTGCTCCATCAATTGCAAGGTGATATGGATATAGGGCCTAGAGATAATGGCGCCCTCCAAATGCAACGTAACCCCATTTTCTGTTAACGGGGCGATCATCAAGATAGCGGATATATATTGAGAGCTGACATTTCCCGGTAGCGAGATCTCTCCGCCTTGCAAGGCGCTTCCGAAAATACGCAAAGGAGGATAACCCTCCTTCTCCATGTACTCGATCCGGGCGCCTAAAGCGTTCAGCGCATCCACCAACACCTTGATCGGACGGTTCTTCATGCGTTCGGTTCCCGTAATCGTCCATTCGCCCACCACCTTCGAGAGGAAAGCAGTAAGGAAACGCATCGTCGTACCCGCCGCACCCACATTAAAATCCCGATCGTTCGAGTTCAATGCCTTTACCATCAAATTTGTATCATCGCAATCGGATAAGTTCTCCACATCGTATGCGCTATAACTTAGCGCATTCAAGATCAATGCCCTGTTACTGATACTTTTAGAAGCGGGAAGCTTTACGGTAGTCCGGATAGCGGAACCCGGAGCATCTATCTGATAATTCATCGCTTTCGTATATTCAAAATTCAAGAGGCAAAAGTACGAAAATTAGCGTACATATGGAGTATAACAGCGGGAAACTTTCTTTATGCTTCTTTTCGAATGCGAATCGTGACAAGGCATTCGTTTGAATCGCCCCAACCAGTAGACGTGAGGGGCTATAAAACGCCCTTTTAAGTGAGAGTATTCCCGTTTTTAAGCACGAAAGGCGACAAAAGCCTACACGTATAGTCGCGTTGGGCGACGCCAATACTGCCGTTAGGCATTATAAACAGTCACGAATAGGGTTGTCAATAGTCGTGAATAGGCATCGTAACCCGGTTAGAACCCAGTCGTAACCCTATCGGATAGCCCGAAGAAGTCAATGGATATGAATTAGGATGAATTATTTTCGCTAGAATGAAAGGCGGTTTTTCGGTATTGTATTATCAATGAACGAATTATTGTTTTTTTCTTGCGTATTTGGCAACGAGTCGTACATAGTCCCGGAAAAATCGGTTCTCCGGGACTTCAGTTTACAAAATGTCAGAATGTCAAATCGCCAAACGGTCTTATCACAAGGCCTTCATCTTCAAGAAATGCTTCCAGAAAAAGAGGATCTGGTAATCAATAGAATTATTCCAGTATTGTGAATCATGATTACCCGGGCGAGTGATAAAGTCGTGGTCGATGCCTTGTTTTAATAACGCTTCGTGGTAGTTCTTATTCACCTCCAAAAAGAAATCGCTGTCACCGCAATCGAAGATCAAAGCGATCTGGTCTTTCCTCAAGGTTGGAACCAAATTGATAACCGTGTACTTCTCCCAGTTTTCCGGATATTTTGCTTTCTCACCTATTTGTACGCTCATCTCCCAGTTTTTCGGGAAAGGGCGGATATCCACGCCACCGCTGGTACTTCCCGCCGCGGAGAAAACATCGCTATGACGAAGGCCATTCCACATAGCGCCATGTCCACCCATGCTCAAACCAGTAATAGCACGTCCCTTACGATCGGCCACTGTCTTATAATGGGAATCCACGTATTTCACCAACTCATCCGAGATGAAAGTCTCATACCGTACATCAGCGTTCAAAGGGCTATCCCAATACCACGTATTCTTACCATCCGGGCATACGAAAAAGATACCCTTCTCATCAGCGATCTTAGGTAGATCCGGCTTGATACCGACCCATGTACGAGCGTTACCGCCATAGCCATGTAACAAATAAATCACCGGACACGCTTCCGTCGCGGCCATATCCGGACTTACCACGACTACCTCTATACTTTTATTCATCGAAGGACTTTTCACTTGCAAAGTATCTACCTTCGCTGCCTGTAAACCGAGCGGAAGCAAACAAACCAACGCTACCGCTACCTTTTTCATCCAATTCATATCAGTGAATATTAATGATTAATTCCCCGTAGCCTTGTTTTCAAGGAACTACGGGGACAAATATACAGATTTCTACTCGATGCCCCAAGTCTTGTCCGGTGTAGGCCCCATCTCCAATTCTAGTACGCCACCTTTCATAATATCCTTATAATCAAGATAGCATCTCGTATAATCCATCCCGTTTAATTTAGCGGATTGGATATAGGTGTTTTCCGGGGTATTTCGGTTGGCTCGTATGATAAATGTATTCCCTTCGCCAACCTGAATCTCGGTCTTCTCAAAAACCGGGCTGGATATCTCATAGCGAGTATCTCCCGGACAAACCGGATACAAACCACATGCCGCCAATACATACCAAGCGGACATCTGACCGACATCCTCGTTTCCAACCAAGCCTTCTACCTTATTCTTATACGCCTTATCGCAAATGAAACGAGACCATTTCTGGGTTTTCCACGGCTGTCCCAAATGATTGTACAAGAAAGGCACATGATGAACCGGCTCGTTCGCATGATTGTAATAAGCGTTCCACAGGAAATCCGTTGGTGTCTTGTCGAACATCGTATCCAGATCGGCAATCACCCGTTCCGTTCCACCCATCAGTTCCACCATACCCGGAATATCATGAGGCACGAACCACCCCTGTTGCAACTCATTGCATTCCATACAGCCGTACCATTCCTTCAGCTTACCCTCTTCCGGCCAAGCCTCAAACCGGCCATTCGCTTCTCTCGGGCGGAAGCTATGTTTCTCCGCATCATATAAATTCCGGTAAGACTGAGCCAACTTCGCATAATAAACCGCATCCTCCTGTTTTCCTAATGATTTCGCCAACTGAGACATACACCATTCCGTATACGCATACTCCAAGGTCTTGGAGATACTCTGCGGATTCGGGGTATAGCCCAACTCCGCATTCCCGAACATTCTCGAGGTTTTATCCGCATACCGATAAGCCTTTTCCATATCCAAGCTACAAATACCTTTCGCATAGGCATCCGCCAAGACCGATATAGCCGGATTTCCTAACATACAACCGCTATAGGCGTTCAACAACTCCCAGCGCTCATAGTACTCACGACCACTCTCCTCCGCCATCGTTGTCAATGACTTCAACAAATCGCTGACCAATACCGGATTAATAATCGTTTGCAAAGGCATCTGACTACGGAACACGTCCCAACCGCTAAAGATCGTACGTTTCGTGAACGTATCCGACTTATGCGCTTTTCCGTCCGCGCCCATATATTGACCATCCACATCCGTGTAAATCCTCGGATCGATCATTGTATGATACAAGGAGGTATAGAAGATCACCTTTTGCTCATCCGTTCCACCGCTGACATCCATCTTAGCCAAAGCCGTATCCCACAACGAGCGGGCACGAGAACGTACCGCGTCAAAATCCCAATCCTTGATCTCCGCTTTCAAGTTCTTTTCCGCACCCTCCAAGCTTACAAAGGAAATACCGGCCTTGAAAAGAACCTCCTCATTCGCCTCGGTCTCAAACTCCGTAAAGAACCCGAGGTGCTCACCCTCATATGCCTTTGGTCTCTCCGAAATCTTTGCGTTCGCTGTCAATGTCTGGAAAGCCGAGCTCTCCACGAATTCCCGATGCCGATCCTGCCCAGCCGGGATATCCACGCTCCATACACCATAATCTTTCAACGGTTTGGAGAACTGCGCATAAAAATACACGGTATACCGGGAAGAACCCTCACCATTCCCCCAGCCTCCGCCTTCCGGCGTACATTCTATTCGTCCGGCGATCGTATGGTCATCTATCACTTGAACCGCCTGATACGTAGAAGTACCTCCTACACGACGGGCTAAGTCCAACTGGATGCGAGACTGCTTATTCTCGGGGAAAACGAATCTCAGCATACCGCTATGAGGAGCCGCTGTCGCCTCCGCTTGTATCTGGTAATCGCTCAGCAATACCTTATAATATCCAGCCTTGGCCTCCTCGGATGATTTATCATACCGGGAACGATACCCGGCTACGCCCCCCTCTTTTCCCGAGTTCGTGCGCAGATCGCCCACGGTAGGCATTACCAATAAATTACCCAGATCACCGTACCAGCCGATACCACTCATCTGCGTAAAGGCGAATCCCTCGATCGTCTCATGCTCGTAGCTATATCCGGAACCATTGTCGCCCCCTGTAATCGTATTCGGACTTACCTGTACCATACCGAAAGGGGTAGTCGCACCGGGGAAGGTCTTCCCCAAGCCATGGTAAGCACCGGCCGCCTCCGTATTCGTACTCGCCCCGATAAAGGGATTTACATAATCTGTTCCCGCCATCAGATCTTTCTTTTGAGAGCCGCAAGCTACGGTAACCAATCCCAATAAGCCGAAAGCAGAGGCTAATAATGTTTCTTTAATCATGTTATATTCGTAGTATTAAGTTATATTTATTTCCAAAAGAAGGGAATCATATGATTCCTATTCCGCAGGCAGCGATAGCGTGTGTTTTCCACTTTCCAACAAGATCGAACCCAGCGATATCTCTACATTATTCCCATCTAACACACAATTCGATACGTTAAAGGGAGCGATAAAAGTCGCCGTACTATTCGCAGGAATTTCCAGATCAAGCGAGAGCGATCGGTTCTCCATAGTCCAAGACACACGTGCCGTACCGTAAGGGGTCTCTCTCGCCACCCTCGCCCACGTCACGCCATCCGGCACTTGCGGTTTGATAAAGAAATGTTTATAGCCCGGCCTATCCTCATCCGGCAAGATCCCTCCGATCGCCTGACAGAACCAAGCGCCAATGCCATTGAAACAATTATGAACCTTACTACGTTCTCCCGACCAGTATTCCCAAGTCGTAGAAGCCCCTTGATCGATCATATATAGATATCCCGGTTGCTCTCTCTTTTTCAGCATGGAATAGAGAAAATCAGCCTCTCCGTTCTTTATCGCCCAATCGGTCAAGATCGTAACACCCACCAAACCGGAACCGATATGGCCCTTACAATTCTCCAAAGTCTCTCGATATAAACCTTCCTTTACCTCGGGCATATGCTGTTCATCTGTCACGCCGACCAACATCGGATAAATCCGATCGATCTGGGAGCCTGTAGCGTACTGTTTCTTCTCCGGATCATAGAAAGTCTTCTGGATAAGCTCGTTCAATCGTTGGCGACGCTCTTTATACTTAGCGGCATCCTCCGCTTTCCCCAATACCTTCGCGATCTTCTCCATCGTAGTGAGGCAATCGCTTATAAAGCAGTTGCTAACCAGATCTACCGATGACTGCGCCGTATAATCGACACCCGCCGGAGCCAACCAATCCCCTAAATACCATGCCCGATAATCCGTATCCGGCCAACGTTTCAGCAACCCATCGACCGTATACGCATCCACATAACGCAACCAATGTCGCATAACCGGATAATATCGCTCGATCAGACGGCTATCCCCATAATTCAAATAAGTCTGCCACGATCCCGTGATAATAAAGCCACACCAATACGGACCACCTCCCGCCGGGTATGGATTCGGTACGCAATGCGGCATCCCCCCATCCTCACGGAGGCAATCCTGCCACATCTGCATCCAGTTCATATACACGGAAGAGCCCTCATACAATGTCTGGAAACTCTTACAAGAGGCATTTCCATCCCCACCGTATCCCATACGCTCATAATGCGGGCAGTCTACGATATAACCACTGAAAGCTAGGTTCTTGAAAGTATATTTGATCATCGCATAGATAGCATTCAAGTCCGGATCCGAGCACTCGAAAGACGAGGCATCCTTATAATCCGTATGAATCAGATAGCCAGTTACCTCCTCGGGAGCTTTCGCCAAACCGGATATCCTTATATATTGAAACGCATGGTGGTTAAATTTATTTCGGAATACCTCTTTGCCTTGTCCGGAACCGATATACCAATCCTCATACTGTCCGTTCTCCTCTTGTGGCTTGAAATCTTCGTTTTCATTTAACCAATCCGTATATTCCATACGGACCCGGTGGCCTTCCGGTAATTTTGGGAAACTCAGCTCAACCCAACCATTCAACGCCTTTCCCATATCTACGAGCCAAATACTGTCCCCTATTTGTTTGATTCCTTTGGGACGGATAATCTCTTGTATTCGATTAGGCTCACACATCTGGGGACTTACCTCTATCCCGGGTACCTCCACCTCCAACACCGGCTTCCAATCCAGTTCGTCGAGCGTAGCCGTTGTCAAATCCGGCAACGCCTTCCGCCCATCCACACATTCACCCCCGAATTGATGGGGATACCAAGTACCGGTACCGGTCTCACCATACATACTTCCCCGGCCTTCCCAAGAGCTATCCGTAACGAGTAGCGTACTTGTAGTGCCATTTCTTTGAATCTCGTCCAATTGCAGTTTAACCAACGGCCCATCATGAACGGCATTAAAAGTAGCTTTTCTGTACCAACCACGGCCCAACCAGAGCAATAAGTCGTTTATTCCCTGCTTTGCGTACGGCGTAAGATCGTACGTCACCGATAATGATCTTTTGTTTAATTGAAATACCGCAGGCGAGAGAACATCTTCCGATACCTTCCTCCCATTTAAATAGATCTCATGATACCCTAAGGAGTTTACATGAAGGAGTAATGTGGCATCACGGTCTTGAAGCTCGAACTTCTTCCTTAACATCGGATTCTTCTCATCCGGCATCCCTATATATTTCCCTTGCCATTCCGCTTTATCCAAAAGCCCGATCCCAAAGCGATTGATTGGACTCCAATCCGAGGATTCCCCCTTATTATCCCATACCCGGACTTTCCAATAGGCCAGCACACTAGATCGCAACTCTTTTCCTCGATAAGGGACCATCACGGAAGCGGACGATTCCACCTTACCTGAATTCCATAGATCGGCTTTGCCTTGAGCCAGCAAGGAACTATCCGTGGCTACTTGTATCTCAAAATACGCTTGCCGCATAGTTTGCCCGTCTGTCTCGATTTTCCAGCTAAAATGGGGATGGGTATTGTCGATCGCGACCGGATTCTCCAAGTTCTCACAACGAAGATCTTTTAAGATGATCCTCCGCCCGGATTCACAGCCCGACATCAGTAACAATAGGGTCACAAAGTAGATAGATATACATTTCATGATAAATAGATTGAGATTACGCATGAATATACTTTCTAATGGCTTACGATACTTATATCCCCGATAAATATTAAGATTTATTAAACAAGAAAGGCGAGCCACTCGCAAATGACTCGCCTTCCTATGATTCCTCAAGAATGGCTAGAAGCGGATCTTGTAGGATTGGTTGCCAATATAAATTATATAAGACCCTTGTGGAATACTCGTGATAGTCTCGCCTACAGGCAAAGATAAGTTCCTATACAAACGCCCTTCGAATGTAACGATACAAGCTGTGTCCATAACAGGAGTCTGGATATGCAATCGTCCATTCTCTCCCCATACTCGCAAGCCATTGGGATCTACCTCTGCGTTATCAGTAGGATTATCTTTCACGATGCCTGTTACGGTAACAACGATATTACTCGTTACTTTCTCAATCACATAACGGCCGCTTGATACCGGACCAAGTACTGAGCCATTCGCTTTCACTGTCAGTTGAGGCGCACTGTAGCCGTCCTTCAAAGTCAGTGTGAACGCAAAACTCTTGCCGGATTCTACATTCGTGGAAGACTCCGCAATCAAGGTAGCGCCCTCTACAACCGGCAATGTCACCATGTAGGTGGTCGGGGTTGGCTCCGGTTCTGGTTCCGGATCCGGAATCCTATTACCTGCCGCCGTAATCACCAAGGTAGCCGTGATCTTCTCCAATGCGAAAGCACCCGTGCCAGAATTGTATGTATAATCCGTAGACGCTAGCGTATTCTCTCCCATCTTCACAGTAATGGATGTCGGAAGCGTATAGCCGGAGGCTGCTTTCAGCGTAAGTTCCACTTTGGAATCCTTAGCCAAAGGCTCGAAAGAAGCCGGCTCGGAAGTGAGGTTAACAAGATTCGGGATTACCTCAAAGAAGCCCTCTTGTACACCTTTCGCCTCAATAACGATCTCGCCATCCACATTCTCAATCTCGATTATTCCCGTCGTATTGTCATACGTATAGTACTCAGAACCTGCTGCCCTAAGCAAATTCTTTTGCTTCAACAAACGACCACCCATCATCACCTTTATGACATAAGGGAATTTGTATCCCGTAGCTGGTGCTAATTCACATTTGAATGGCTCTCCTTCTTTCACAGTCTCTCCGGAAGTCTTAATCTCTATGTTCTCGGTCTGTTCTTTCACTTGGAAGATCTCCGCACCAGAAGCTTTAATGGAAACCTCAGCGGTTACGTTCTTTATTTCTATCTCCCCGGTCTTCGGATCATAGGAATAACCGGAACCAGCAGCCAGCACTTTACCACCCATCATCACCTCGATCGTGGAAGGAAGCCCGTACTGTGGGGTCACTACAGATAACTTACCGGTCAAGGTCTCACCATGTTTAATCTTCTTGCCTTGCGAGATATCAGAAGTCAAGTCTTTTAACGTAAGGGCTACCGCATAGCTCTTCTGTACGCCTTGCGCCGTGATCGCTAACTCACCGGTTACTTTCTTCAAAGAGATTTTTCCCGTAGCGGCATCATAGGTATAATCAGTTACGTCTACCAATGTTTTACCACCCATCGTTACCGTGATCTCAGTTGGAAGTGTATAACCCTCATTTGCGGAAAGTACACAAGCGAAGGCTTCACCAAATTGAACTTTAGTGTCCGACTTGATATCGGAAGTTATATTTGCCAATGTAGCGGTAACTGAATAGCTCTTTTTCACACCTTGTGCGGTAATGGAGAGCTTCCCTGTAATCTTCGCCAAAGAGAAAGCTCCTGTGGAAGTGTTATAGGTATAATCCGTACCGGCAACCAAGGTCTTATCACCCATCTTCACCGTGATCGTGGTTGGAAGTATATGACCTTCAGCCGCCTTCAAGGTCAATTCAACTTTGCCATTAACTAATACCGGATCAAAAGAAGCAGGTTCGGAAGTAACTCCAGCCAAATTGAGTATCACCTCATAATGGCGATCATCAATACCGGAAGCTTTCACGGTCAAGTCACCGGAAACTGCCTTGATCACGACTTTACCCGTTTTAGCGTCGTAGGTGAACTCTTCCGCTGTCAATGCGTCATTGCCCTTCAAGATACTGATCGCATCCGGAAGCTTGTAGTTCGTAGCGGCTTTCAAGGTGAAAGTGAACGATTCGCCTTCCTTCACGGTCGTAGCCGAGGTAATGGCCGGCGTGGAGGTTAGGTTCTTCAATTCTGCCGTTATCTTATAAACGGATGGTTCAGACACTCCTTCAGCGGTAATGGCTACCTCACCTCTCACATTCAATATCTCTACTTTGCCTGTCTTGGCATCGTAGGTATATCCCTTTCCTGCCTCTAAAGTGGAACCGGACATCTTTATCGTAATGGATGTCGGAAGCATGTAACCGCTATTCGCCGATAAGGTAAACGAGAATGCCTCTCCTTCTTTCACGATCGTAGCGTCTACGATGGCAGGGGAAGAAGACAGATTCGACAAATTAGCCTTAACGGGATATGTGGCGGCTTGGATCGGATCGGCTTTAGCAGTGATGACGATATCGCCGGTCACGCTATTGATATATACATATCCATTCGCTGGATTATAACTATAGATTTCCGGATCTAGGGTATTCCCGTCCATCGTAATCGTAACTGAAGATGGAAGTTGATATCCCATACTCGGAAGTAATACAAGCACCAAGGACTTCTGGTCTATGACAGTTGTCACCTCGTCTTGGACAGTCAAATCTTGCAAATTCACTTGGACCTTATGGGTTGTTATCGGAGTTTCCGATATGATAAGACTTGCGTTCTTATTATCGGTGGGAACACTCTTTCCTCCCACAGTCCCAACAGAAACAGACACATTTGCGTATTCATCTTCTGTAATTGGCCGCCCCGAACTTAGCAAGAACCGATAACTAGCCCCCTCCGCAAGATTACCGACAGCTAATGGCTCTTTTGTATAATGATAATTCTTATCAATCGTCTCTAGTTTAAGTTCTGTCTTCTGTTCGCCATCTACATAATATAACTTAATTTGGTCTATTGACTCTGCAACTAAAGATGTAGATAGTTTAACCTCTTTTCCCACAAGACAAGGATCTGCCTTATCAAAAGTATAAGTGAAAGGTATTTCCGTATTCACGGTTCCAATGACAGGGTCTGGAGTAATCTTTCCTTCGATGCGATTCAAAAATACCATCGATTTATCTTTTACCCCACCCTTAGAATTAACCATATCGGATTCGATATATATTTGAATATCGTAAACCAACTCGCCAGCCTTGGCAGACAGCACCTTGAGATAATTTATGTATGACCCATTAGTGATTTGCTCCAGGCTCACCGGCACGTCGAAAGAGCCATCTGTACCGATCTCGGCCTTTGTCCCTTGATTTGCTTTATAAATATCGCGATCACCATAATAAACATTCAATTGTCCTTTCCATGCGGCATAATCTTTCAAGGTATAACGCAAAATGACATTTTCCGCCACATTGGCGAGACCGTAAGAAATCCTATCTGTATTGTAATCGTTATATTCAGAGTTATCCAAACCCGTTATTGCCAAATACTTGTCATCAAAACCATTCCAACGAATGCTCACATTTATAGGTCTTACATTCGGATCGTCCGGATCATCATTTGAATTTCGCACTCCATTCATATCAATATATAAAGGAGCCTCAGCCGTACCTGTCATGACTACCCAATTCTCTCCATCCCTTGAATAAACCGGAAGAATTTTCTCTCCCTCTGCTAGAGCCTCGGTCAGCTGGCATTTGAAATCCCAATATGTAGACTTTTGCATCCAAATTGAAACCTCTGGTGATGGCGTACTGATACGCTTCTTGATTTTTCCATCCGCTCCGATCACGGCCATATCCACTGAACCGTAGAACTCTGCATTCCCTATATTTTTCGCACCTACGTTAATCGTAAAATCTGTATTTACCGCTAGTTGACCTGATAGTTCAAGAGACAAATACTTCAACATATATATTTTCGTATCACCAGCCTTTGGAGGACGTATACCTATTCCCATCCCATATAAAACGTAAGGATCATCCCCGCCGTCGGAATCCAATGCGGAAAGTAAAAAATAGCCATTGCTGATACCTCCCCACCCCCAGTTAATATGAAAAGCCTCATCTTCCTTATAGCCATCACAAATGAAAGCATGGCCACCTTCGCTATTATTCCCACTGTAAATAACAGGTCGATTACTTTCCAATTCATCTCTTACCAACTTTTTCCATTCTGTCCAACGATAATCCGATTTATTAACGTATCGCAAGCCATCACTATAACCGTATACAGAGTTAAGCCTCTCTATCGCATTCTTTGTATTAGCTCCACTTACATCAACAGAATACCCCATATCAACATTGGCCCCAATCTGCCACATCAAGGACGCTACAGTATTTGCCTCTTCCTCCGTAAATTCTCCATCTTTATAAATAAGAGGCATCTTGTCCCACTCATACGGCCCGTAGGAAACAGGAAGTCCACTCCAATATTCATTTACTCTATTACTGCTAGTAACAGTCTCTACCGGATACTCATGATATCTCATGACAATGGCAAGTGCCGTAGCTACACATCCGGTTACAGCATGGTATCCATCAATGATGGGTGTCTGCCGATTGTACGGATCTCCTTGATCCCACCTTGCGGTTGTAAGCAATACCTCGGTAGAAGCCGCCCTCAAATTACCAGCTAGGTATCGCCCCCACTCGGCTTGGATATTCACCGAGGCTTCCAAGTCTTTACGTTCGGCATAAGTGATCTGGCTTTGATAGAAAGCTAACATCGCACGCAAGTTGTCCGGCAAATTATTCGGATCAAAATTACCCTCGTCCGATTGTCCCAGAACCGGATAAGTGCGATCATCACCGGAGACGATCACGAATCCCTTGTTTCCCGGTACATTAAACACGAAATAGTCCACAGCACCATCAACCGTCCCGCTTCGTAACGCAGAACTTGATTTTCCCGGTGCCGCCGCATAAACCAACGATAAGTCTCCAGCCGAGCGCAAGCCCGAACCCGCATTAGCCACGTTCTCCGCCACCTTGCGGGCCGTGGACACGTCTATCCTTTCCGCCCAGACCATAGCGGCCGACAGGCAAAGGATCAGCATTAGTAAAAGTTGTTTTCTCATGAATTATAAATTTATAATGAATAAATGATTTAACATTCGTTAGTAAGGGGTATGGAAACACCGTTGTTCCCATGGATGGGAAAGCCCCAGTTGATAGGCATGGGAAAGCCCCGGTTCCCATGGGTGGGAACACCGTTGTTCCCTACCCTAGGTATAGAGGCTCTCCCATCCCGCTATGCGCCTAGATCTCGTCCGGGCTTTCGCTGTCGCCTCCTCCTCCCGCGCCAACGGTCAGGAGTATGGGAAATTTGTAGGTGCGTGGATCTTTTACGAGAGAATAACCCGCACCTGCCTGCGTGGTGACGCTCAGCCAGTACTGTCCCTCGGCGAGTTGCGGGATCTGGATGATGATCTCACTCGTAGTGTTACGTACGATAAGTAAAACCTTCGTAGGCGTAGCGCCCTCCTCGTCCTTGGTGAAGTAGACGCCTACAGATGGATGATCCCCCTTGATAAGCAACGTGCTGCCGAAGATGATGGCCGGGGCGTTCGGAGTGATATGGAGGTTCTTCTCACCTGTAGTGGAATCCGTGAGGCTCTCGATCATCGGGCCCACGGTGGCTACGTCGGCGTTCACGTAGATGTTTTCTAGCGCCTTCAGGAGGGTGGCGCTGGGGGTGAACATTACGGTGATCTTATTCTCCGTAGAGCGGAAGTCTGATTTCTTTCCGTCGAACGAGCCGTTGATAGTGAGCAGCCATTGCCCGAACTTGTTCACCACGCAACGGCCTTGGGCGAGGGCCTCTATCATCTCGTCGTAGGAGAGGTCGAGGATGTTGGTGATCGTCTCCGGGCGGTACTCGGTGCGTTTCTTCACGATGCGGTTCGAGATGTCTGAAGTTCGCGTGGTTCCGGTAATGCGGATCTTTCCGGTGAAATCGCCGGTTTTCTCGGTTAATACGTTGTCGTACAGATCTACGGTCAAGATGGTCTTTTCTTCTGCCATGATGCTTTTTGTCTTTAATGCCCCGTGGTAGTGGGGCGTTACCTTTTAATAATGTTTATCACCCTTATTCGCGAAATAAGGGGAAGAGATATCGCACGTCCAACATAAACTAAAAAAAACACGCATAACCACTATTTTTAACCGCATATCCACGATATATGCGCAATAAGCATAAATTTGGATTAATTAGAGGATACGATATCTGTATCCCCTTCAATTCCTATTTCTTAATAAATAGATAAAAGTGATTGTTTATCAATAATATTTTTTACATTTGCCAAGCCTTCCGTTGAAAATAGCCTATTATAGGTAATTTTTATGCAGAATAGGCTCCTCCCCTTATTTCGCGAATAAGGGCATCATCCAGCCGCCAAAAGCAAATCCACCTCTTCCGTCACCCTAGCGTTCGCACGATTCAATTCCGACTGTTCCAAAGAGGCCAGATAAAAACGTGTTGTTTTTTCCGAGGTATGCCCCAACGCTTGGCTAATGATCGATAAAGGGACTTGTTTCCGCAAGGCGTTCGTTGCCCATGTATGGCGGAAAACATACGAGGTCAGATGAATGGGACGAGATAGCGCACGACCGATCTTCTTCAACGAGTTATTATACGAACGCAGTATCGCCTTGTATTCCTCATGCCCTACCTCTCTACCCGGAGATAAAATAGGGAAAAGGTACGGGGAAGAAGCGTCCGCATACTTATTAATCAACCGCCGCATCCCCGCTGTTATCCCGACACGGATTAAGGTCCCCGTCTTCTTACGCCGATATACGATTTCCTCGCCATACAGGTTCGCCGTAGTCAAGCGAGCCATATCCGCGAAAGGCATGCCGCAAGATAAATAGGCGAACGTACAATAGTCGATCACGCACGCCAAATCCGGCTCCTCAGACTTCAAGGTCACGATCTCCCGGAGCGACTCGTTTCCCAACGCCCTAGATCCGGCTCTTTCCCGCTTCAAGTTCAAGTACGCGAAAGGCGATACGACGCAAGCCGGCAACAGACCATCCCGACAAGCTTGGTTATAAATCGAGCGAAAGTTGCTGAGGTATGTATTCACGGTATTCACTCGCAAGCCGGCGGATTGCAGATAAGCGACAAAACGGCTTATTAAGCCCGGGGTTATCTCCGGGAAAAGAAGGTTTCTCCTACCCAGAAAGGCGCAGATCCAATTACGGGTCGTCCTATATAAATCGGCAGTGTTATGTTTCCCCGCTAAACGTTTCTCCCAGATGCGTTCGGTGGCATAGGTATAAAATGTGATGCCCGCCTTGCCCAAGCGGTTATTCTTTCTCTTGCTCATATCTCCTTTTTTGATGATTAAACGTATTATTATCTACCATCAAAAATAGCATAAAAACAAAATCAAGCCAAGTCCATCTCGCAAACAGCAAGCTTCCAACCCTTAAAGACCAAGGTGACAAGACGAAGCTCCGTATCCCCCTTAGTAGCGTGAACCTTCGGGTCTGCGGCGTAACGGCGTAACTGGATGGCGGCCTCGGCTCTCAACGCCTCGATTTCCGTTTCGGAAGCGTCCCGACGGGCGTATTTCACCTCCACGATATAGCTAAAGCCTATCTCGGGCTGGTGGATCAAGTCGGGCATCATGTAGAAATCGGCGTACCCCTTGTTGGCCTCATACTCCGGATAAATTATATAGGTACGGGTCAAGCCTAGATAAGCCAGTAGGAAACCTTTCACGTGCGCCTCCCCCTCTATGAACTCGCGGATAGCGCTCTGCCGCTCCAGCTCGGAGGAAAAATACTCGAACACAGGCTTCCAGTCTCCGTCGTAAGCCATGTCCTTTACCAGATCATGAAGCTTGTATAACTCTATTGAGAAGACATCAGCTTCCCGGTAAGCCTCGATCAGATAGGTATATAATTGCTCACGTACCGTCAGGTTGGGAACGCCCAGAAGGGTATCTCCACGCTTGGTACCCTTGATGGAGAGCAACCCGAAATAGTAAAGCAGGCTCTTGAAGTTGTCCGGCTTGGCGATATCCTCGGCAGGAAAAGCATCCTTGATTACTGCGGTGGTCTCGCCGTTGTTCACGATCTCCTGGATGATCGAAGCGTTCGTGCCGAACCGCTTGTCGAGACGGATCAAATGGCGGAGCTTGTTGTAGTCCGTGCGGATGTTGTTGTCGATCATCTTATCCGGGGCCGATCTCAAGGGCAGGTAATTGCTGATGAAATACAGTACCATATCCGAGTTGTACATAGGCTCGTCCAGACTCTTCGTAGAGAAACGGTAGTTATCGTACCACGGCTTCATCAAGTTGATCAGATCGTCCACACTATCCTCAAAACCTGTCTCGCTCTTGTAATAGGCCAGCATCTCCCGTACCTCTCCCTCGCTAAAACCTATGATTCCATTAAAGCGGTAATCTGTCGTCATGTTGGCTCCGATATTGAAACCGCTGGTCACGTCGTCCATCGTCACTGGAGATACCCCAGTGATAAACATGCGCTTGATAGGGCCATCGCCCGTAGCCCCTTCTTTCAGTTTGTTGAAGAAATAACGGAAGAAGCCCGTACCGTGTGTCAATGCCTTGTAATGCTTCTCACCCATATTGGCGAGGATAGCGTTGGTGAAGTTATCATACTCGTCAATGAAGAGATAGATAGAGAGATTCAAGCGTTTAGCCTCACTGATCGTGTAGGTCAACTTCTCGTCAGCATTTGGCAGACTCTCCATTTTCTCCCGGAAGCCCGGATTGAAGAAACGTTCGTAGTAGTAGGCAAACTCCCGGAAACGAGCGGCACAGTGATCATTAAAAGAGCGGATCAACTCGTCAGGATCTGGGTTCACGCCTGCGAAATTGAAATCCAGTACAAGATATTGTCCCTGCTCCGGGGTCGGATGGGAGCCGATATATAAGTCGCCGAAGAGTTCCTCAAAAGAATCCTTACGGTTCACGTCATAATACCATCTGAGGACATTCAAGAATAGCGACTTCCCGAAACGGCGCGGGCGGATAAGGAAAAAGAAACTTGCGTTCCGCTCCACCTCCGCAATATAGCGAGTCTTATCAACATAATAATAATTGGCGGTACGGATTCGCTCGAAATCCGTCAGGCCATATGGAATTTGCTTCGTTGCCATAATATATCTCCTCCTGTTTATTTGTCACTTACGAATAAATCACTTGTTCGTAACTTACTTACGCAAAGATAACATCTACAAAATGATTTCACGAATCTTTGACCGTAGAATCATGCCGTCAAACCAAATCAATCGACAAACTCACCAGAAGGAGGATTCGCACCTTCTCCCACTCCCCACTTCTTATTAGGGCGGTCTCCCATAAACAATTCTAATGTTCCTCCCTTCATGACATCCTCATGAGTAAACCACGTCTTATTATACTCGGCGCCATTCAACTTAGCGGATTGAATGTATTTATTTTCCCACGAAACCCCATGAGCGATCATGGTAAACACTTTCCCGTTCGCCAACTGAATCTCCGATTTATCAAATAAAGGACTACCTATCGTATAAACAGGCACTCCCGGAGAAACCGGATAGAAACCTAAAGCGGAGAATACATAGAAAGCCGACATTCCACCACCATCCTCATCACCACAAACACCCATCAGATCATTCCTGAACCAACTTTCCATAAGCATACGAATCCGTTTTTGCGTCTTCCACGGTTGACCGGCGTAGTTATACAGATAAGGAATATGGAAACTAGGCTCATTTCCCATCACGAATTGCCCGACATTGCCCGTAGCGTCCGGATGAAGAGCGTAATATTGCCATTTTGACATTTTCATATCCTCAACAAATAACTGATCCAATCTCTCAATAAAAGGAGTGTTGCCTCCAAAAAGATCTATTAAATCCTGAATATGATGGCGTACATCCCAATTATAGGTCCAAGCATTATTCTCATCAAAATAAGCCCTAGCCCCGATACCTCCGGAAAAAATATAGTCGAACGGTTCTATAAACTTCCCATCTTTATCCTTCGGATGGAAGAAATGAGTCTCTTTGTTAAAGACATTCCGGTAATTATAAGAACGATCCTGAAAGAATCGATAATCCTCATCTTTTCCCAAATGTTTAGCTAATTGGGCGATACACCAATCGTCATAGGATGCGGCTGTAGTTACGGCTGCCGCTTGTCGCTGTTCAAATGGTCCTACCTCCGTAAACTCTTCTTTTTCTCCCGGATGCAAAGCGGGGAACCAGCCATTCTCATGATAAAAATCATCCAAGGCCGTTTTAGGTCCCCGGTACCAAGGGATCATGGACTCAGTCATCACCGTATGCTTCATACCCTCGAAAGCCTTTTCCACGTCAAACCGCAAGCCTTTATTCAAGGCATCCGCAAAGACACCTGCCGCATGGTTACCGTTCATGCAATGCGCATCCCCAAATACACAAGGGAAAGTAGGTATCCACCCGGATTGCTCATACATCCGGATATAAGACGCCAGTTTTTGTTCTTGAGCCTCCGGATTCAATAACACTTGCAACGGGTGAAGGGCCAGATAGGTATCCCATACCCAATCATCCACCCAAAAATCCACCCCATTATCTTCATGTATCTTTCCGTCATACGCACTAAAATATTTACCATCTTCAGAAATATTGATCATTCTTTCGTGCGCCCGATACAAGGCGGTATAAAATGTGGTCTTTTGATCCTCCGTGCCTCCTTCAATCTTTATTTTGCCTAACACGTCGTTCCATTTATCACGAGCTTGCGAGGCCAATTTCTCCAGATTGAAATCATTGATTTCATTATATAAATTCCGCTTGGCCTGCTCTACTCCAATATAAGAAATTCCATAACGAACATTTACCACATCCTTCGATTCCGGAAATTCAGCAAATACCAAAGAATGAGAGAGGCTATCAACTTGAATGGGCTGGGCATCAAACTCCAAATAAAAATAATGTTTTATCCCGGCGAAATTATCATATCCACACAAAGCTCCATCCTTTATATCGATCTCTCCTTTTCCATTGGCTTTCAACAAAATCAACCGTCGATCCGAATCCTCAAACCGAAAACGATAGATCGCCGATTTAGCAGCAGGCGCAAAATCCACCCCTACGGAGAAATCATCCAAATACACCGAATAATTATAAGGCGTAGATTTCTCATGATCATATCGATATTTTAAATTCCCACCGAACTCCTTAACGTCCCCCCTATAAGGCAACAGCAACAATGAATGGCCTTGCCTATGGGAAGGACTATTTAGGGGCAGTCCCTCCATACGATCCGTCGTAAACTCATTATGAGTCGGAATCATTCGCAACATGCTGTTAGGCAGGTGGGTAGTGGGATAGGTAGGCACAAGTAAATGACTGATATTCCCAATCCGGTTATTCACATAATCTACTGGTGTTTTTTCTATTTTACTTATGCAACTACATAATAATAGAAACAAGGTTGTCTGAAATAATAGTTTCTTCATGAGATTGTAATTAATAATAACGATTCTCTAGCATCTGTCTCCCTACAAAGATGAAAATTAAAATTGATGAAGCAAAACTATCGTAAACTATTCAAAGCAAAACTCTCTAGAGAATTACATGCCGTGTTCCCGTATTATAACTAGAAAAGAGGCTACCTTCCTTTTGAAGTGAACCTCTTTTCTATCTAGAATAAAGTTTATCAAAAGGATACGGGTTGAATATGCATAGCGGCACCACCATCTGAAGCGAGCGGTACTGTTATTTTATCCTTTGCGGTAACAGTTAAAGTATCTTTGATAAGATGATTAGGATTGGTATCCGTGTCTCGCGCATCTTTATAAAGAGTTACTTTATAATCTCCTTTACCGAGGAAATCCAAGGCTATTTCCACATTACGGGCTTGACTATTGTTGATCGCCCCAACGTACCAATCGTCTCCATGCCTACGTGCGATCGCTACATACTCATTGACAGAGGCATCCGGTACGACCGTTTTGTCCCAAGTAGTCGGTACGGTTTGTAAGAACTCGAATCCCGGCTGGCCTTCGTAAGCTTCCGGAGTATCGCAGATCATTCCCAAATAACTCTCCAATACGACATACATCGCTAGCATATGGCAGCGAGTGCTAGTGACATAAGGGTTGCTTTGTTGTATCTTAAACTTGTCTTTCGGAAGAGCCCGAAACCCACCTAAATGATAATCGGCAGTTCCAGCCAATAAACGGGTAAAAGGCATAGATATATCATGATCCGCGGTCGTGACCATACATCCTTTGAAATTCTCATAATTGAGCGTCCCTTCCCGGGTAAATTCATTCGGATAAGTCCGATGTAATCCAGATGGCTTACTGGAACCATGGAACTGCACGAACAAATGATGTTTAGCCGCCTTTGCCATAAGGCGAAGTATCCTTTAATTGTTTGTTCTTTGGCTGCCCCAAATTCCGAAGGTTAATTATCAAAAATATATGGACAGGCAATATGGTGATGAGATCATTTTGAGATTTCCTGTTAATCTAGAAGTAAAAAAAACAATAAGTACTTCAACGACCTTACACTATAATATATTAATAATCAAAAGAATAAAACATCAATCATATTTTCGGGAAAACATGTACGTGTTTTTTCAAAAACATGTACGAGAATTCAGGAAAACACGTACGTGTTTTGAGAAACAAATAATGAGATCGTAAACGCCTTTGGAAAAATATACAATAACCCAATGGCAAGCCGAACATGGAAAAATTTCCTACCTTCGCGTAAAAACGGTATATTCCATGAACAAATACGTTAGCACGATTCTCTCAATCTTACTTGTATTCGCACTACCTGTCATAGCCAAAGACAAGAAAGGAGAATTAAAGAAATTATTGAGAGAAGCTATAGCCAACAAAAAAGCCCAAGTAGGAATCGCAGTTATTATCAATGGCGAGGATACGATTACACTGAATAATAAGGTACGTTATCCGTGATACATTATCTGGAACAAAACAAATTACCACTCACAACTTCTTTATATATTTCCCAAACAGAAGAAGATATGCACCGTGACCTGCGATTATGCTATCAGAATTGGACTTCTCCGCTGGATGCTGCCAAGCTGCTAGACCTATTTGTATCCCGCCCTCTCTTTACCGAACCTCATCAAACGTTCATCAAACAGACTATGATCGAATGTGAGACCGGAAAAGATCGGCTGGCTCAACCGCTAGAGGCAACCGATGCCATTATCGGGCATAAAACAGGAACGGGCGACCTGAATGCCCGATGGCAACTGATCGGTACGAACGACATAGGTTTCGTTTTCCTACCGGATGAAGAAAGATATACGATTGCGGTATTCGCTAAAGACTCGGAAGAGAGCCCGGAAGCAACTGCGGCAATCATTGCGGATATATCCCGGATCGTATATCAGTATATCCAAAGAGACTAGCGTGCAAGGGATTGCCATTTCATATACGTGCCGATCCGCTGTAACCACTCCTTCGAGACATAGCGCAAGCCGGACAACCCATGCTGGCTAAATGCGATCTGTATGACCGTAAATCCAAGGTAGACCAATACACTCGGGAATAACTCCAAAACGAAAACACTAAGCCTTATCACGAAAAGAATTAATTCACGGTAAGATAAGCAATTATAGTCCCAACGGCCAAAATAGCGCCGATCGCGGTCTCATAAGGAATCAGCCTCAACCGCTCACGAATGCTTATATCCGCTACCCCACCAGTAGCGTGGAAGAACGATCCATGCGGCAAATGATCAAGCACGGTAGCACCGGAATTAATCATAGCGGCTCCCCAGACACCACTGATACCGGCGGCGATAATAATATCCGCGAATGACGAAGAGGCAACTGTCGCTCCGGCTGTAGTAGAGGCTGTAGCGGCAGACATCAATACGCCGGAAACCGGAGCCAATAAAAGCTCTCCCATATTCGTATGCGATAACGCATCTAATAAAACATCCTTGATAGAGGAAGCCTTGATCACTCCCGCTATAGTGCCTGTCCCGACCAACAGGATCGAGACATTCGACATCTTCTTGAGTCCATACGAGAGGCTGTCCGTAATCAATGACCATTTCCTCATCGCCAGAATCCCAACGATTCCTCCAACGGGCAAGGCTATCATCGGATCGATCGCCACATGGAATAAAGGGCGAAACGACAGCAGTAGGATCGTCACTACCGGAGCGACCATGCTAGAGGCGAAGGAGGGGAGATCCGCTTGCAGGTTATCTATCTCCTCGTTCGCATAAAATCCATTTTGCCGGGGTAAGAAACGGCCTATGACATATACCGTAAACAACAAGCCAACCAACGCCGGGATCAAGTTCGCATACATGACAGAGTACAAATCCGCATGAAAATTCTCAGCGGCGATAATCGTATTCGGATTTGGAGAAATGATATTGCCACATTTGCCTCCACCGATCATCATCAACAAAAGGCTACCCCGGGGAACCGCCAGTTTCCGGCCGATGCTCAACGCAATCGGAGCCACCGTAATAACAGCAACATCAATAAACACTCCAATAGCCGTCAGCAACATCGTAGCGAAAGCGAGCGCAAAAAACACATGCCGTTCTCCCAATCTATAAATGATCGTATTGGAGATAGAAGCCGCCGCACCTGTCTTCACCAATATCCCCGACAATACTCCCGCCGTCAAGATCCGAATGACGGCCGGAGTTACGTCATTTACTCCACTGATCATTAAAGAGATCGTTTCCGGCAACGACACACCCCCTAATAATCCTCCTACTAATGCCCCTAAAATAAGGCTATAGACTGGCGATACCTTTCTTATAATCAAGAAAATCGACACTAATAATCCGATAAAAGCTCCCCATGCACTCATTATACCCATGTGTTAGTGATTCATATAGTAATGGATTACACGCAATTGTTGTTCCAAGGCACGCCCAATATTCCGGCAGGTGAAATCCTTATCCATCGCCTGCTCCAAGGAAACCGGATAAGGAAGAAGTGGCAAGACCGCCAGAAACCCGGATTTATTAAGCGCCTCTACCTCCTCTACGGAACCACCCATTACGATAACCGGGATACCCTGTCTCATGCCTGCCTGCAATACTCCGCATGGGGTCTTTCCCATGCAAGTCTGTTTATCCAGTTTACCTTCTCCCGTAATAATCAGATCCGCCCCCCGTATACATTCATCAAAACGCAAGGCATCCAGAACCATCTGGATACCGGGTTTAAGTTCAGCCTTTAGGAAAGCGACAAACCCTCCACCTAAACCACCTGCGGCTCCCGCACCCGGAATGTCGTCTATCTCTATTCGTCCCGTTCTTTTTATGACTTCCGCAAAATTTCGCAAGCCCTCATCCAGCAAACGGACCATAGCGTCGTCCGCTCCCTTTTGGCGGGCAAAGACATACGCCGCCCCTTTCTCACCATAAAAAGGGTTATTCACATCGCAGGCTATGGTAAATGAAGTTTCCCGCAATTGCGATAATGCCCTTGAGCAATCTATCTCATAAATCTGATTAAGGATCTGCCCACCCAATCCCAGCTCATTCCCTTTTCTATCAAGAAAACGAAAACCCAAGGCCTGCAACATACCGGTTCCTCCGTCATTCGTTGCGCTTCCCCCTATTCCTATCAAGAAATCCCGGCAACCACGATCCATAGCGTCTTTTATCAACTCACCGGTTCCATACGTCGTTGTTCTCAAGGGATTACGTTCCGACACAGGCACTAACGTAAGACCACTCGCCGTCGCCATCTCGATAACCGCCGTACGATTATCTCCCAGTATCCCATAAGTGGCCTCGACCGATCTCATCAACGGATCATGTACGACACAAGATACGGCTTCTCCACCCATCGCCGTAATCAAAGTCTCCACGGTACCTTCTCCCCCATCCCCAACCGGGATTTTCACGACCTCGCAATCCGGAAAAACCTTATGGATCGCCAACTCGGCACATTCAGCCACTTCAATCGAAGATACTGAGCCTTTAAATGAATCGGAAGCAACAACGATTTTTTTCATTTACCAACCTTTTTATAACATGAAAAATAAGATGCCCAAATATATAAAAAAGGAGTGTCCTTTTCCGAGGACACTCCCATAAACTTAACTAGGTATTCTTTATTTTGCCCGTGTACATTTGATTACCTCTTGATTGATGTATTTAACCTTCTCCAGATCCATCTTTTCCACCTTTCGGTCATAAGTGACCAAGCCGTTTATCTCATGTTCCACATCTGTAGTCTGCGTATAGATGGCCGTGCTTAGTCCGAAATAGTTTATCATCTGCTCTAGCTCGGTAAGCATTAATACATAGGTATCGGTCAAGATTTCTCTATTCAACATCATCTCATAAGCGTCATTGCGTACAGGCCACATATGCCCACGCACAAATAGACCTTTTCCTCCGAATTCGCCAAGGGACGCAGCACGTTTATCATCGGGACGGGGGATCGCCTTAGGCTCGATCTTGCCATAATGATGCATATCCACGAAATCTCCATTTCCGGGATCTCCATAAGCTTTCCGATAGCCCGGAGCGTAATTATATCCCGACATACCGTTTACCCAACGATTCGGATCGTACTTTTTCACCCAAGCTGTGATGTCTGTCGCTTCAAAGGCTCCCCAATTCTCATTAAACGGAACCCACATCACAATAGAAGGCGAGCTGACGTGTTGGTCGATCATCACTTTCAATTCGTCACGGAACTGTTTACGAACCGCCACGGAATCCTCACCATCAGGCTCCCAAAGATTCGGCATATCTTGCCAAACCATCAAGCCAAGCCTATCACAATGATAATAGCAACGTTGAGGCTCTACTTTGATATGCTTGCGTATTACATTAAAACCCGCACGTTTCGCCAGTTCTATATCATATAACAAAGCCTTGTCGGTAGGAGCGGTAAATGCGCCATCGGGCCAATAACCTTGATCTAAAAGACCGATATGGAAAACAAACTCCCCGTTCAATAAAGGCCGAAGCACACCATCTACCTTTCCCATACTAACAGAACGCATACCAAAATAAGAAGATACCTCATCTATTATCTCACCCTTTCGATCTTTCAACTGTAATTTCAAACCATACAAGAAAGGATCATCTGGACTCCATAGACGGGGTTCCCGGATAGGCAAGTAAAAACTCATATTGGAATTTCCTTCGGTTCTTGCCACCTCTGAAGTACCATTATCCGCGATAGCCGTTACCTTTAACTCCTTATCCTCCGTATAAGCAATTACTTCCAACCGATTATTTTTTAAATCGGGCACTAGCTTAATCTGAGAAATATATTGTTTCTCTACCGGTTCAAGCCAAACGGTTTGCCAGATACCGGAGGTAAAAATATAATCTCCACGTGAGCCGTTCTTGCCCGAAGCGGCCCGGCCGTCGTTAGGATCATAAGCACCTACCACAAGGACATTTTCACCGGATTTCAAATAATCAGTAATATAAACTAAAAGCATCGTACCCTCCCGTATGGGTACCCACCTTCTTACCGTTGACAAACACAGACGAGATCCGATCTACAGCCCCAAAATTCAACAATACATGCCTGCCCTTCCATGCTTGAGGAACAGAGAAGCTACGCTTATACCACAGACAAGTATCACCCCCACGAGCTATACCGGATAATTCCGATTCCGGAGGATACGGCACACGTATCTTTTCTACTTTCGCGGGAAAGGCTGGAGGAGTGGTCGCCGTAACAGGATCGAGCAGGTCTTTTCCTCCCATATAATCCCATATACCATTCAGATTCAACCATTCCGAACGCACCATCTGTGGACGCGGATATTCCGGTAAAGGAATCTCAGCCTTCAATGCCTCCTCTGTCCATGGGGTAGGCAATGTGAACTTCTCTAGGATTTGCGCCTTTACGGAGAAGAGATCTCCCCCAAAAAGAAAGGAGCAAAGAGCTAAACAAACAACGGTAATCTTTTTCATAAACCAACTATTTAAATAATTCCGGATAATATTTCCGAATCAAATCTTGATCTTCTTTCTCCAACTTATCGATCAAGACCGGCTTATCTTGCGGGCGGAGACCTTTTTGGTTGATTTTGTTGATCAAGCTCCAATCCTTAGCCGGTTTTGTCGGGGTCGGATCGGCAGGTTCATGAGCCGGCAAATCATAACGGGTAAAGTCGATGACATAAGCCGGGGAATTTTTCGTATGCCAATCACGTAATAAGGCCAAGCGGAATTCCTTATTCATAAACCATTTTATCTCCAAGTTATTATAAGAGTCTCCCAAACCAGAGCCTCGTTCTACGAAGCGATAGTTCCAGTCGTCGTTCGATTTATATTGTTTTCTCCAAAGTTCGCCAAATTCTCCGAACGTAACGAAATGAGTATCCGGCCAGCGTTCCTTGGTACCCGTTACCCACATCTTCATGGCATCGCAGATGAGATCCTTCCCGAACTCATGTACCATCTGCGCCTCCCAGATATTGGCTACCCAGCCAAAGCCATTCAACTCAAGACCTTTATCAAAGTGAATCGCTTCCGTGTGCATCACCTCACGATGCCCCAAATCAAGCCCCCAACCTTTGTACGTCTCGATCGGGCCGACACCTCTACGGCTGTTATATCCATCGATACCATGTCCGGTCTGTCCGCTACGGCGGGCACAGATAAAGTCCATCGTCCAGCCATCCAGATTCACGCAATCGATGAAATCGCTTTTTCCCTGCGCCGGCTTGCAGAAGTGTTCCGTCGAGGGATAGAAAGGATAAGAAGGAGAACCGTCAGCGCCACCACCGTCTATATTATGCTGGCTCCAGATCACGGCGTGCGCCACATGGATGTTCTCTTTCTCCGCCAGATATCTTAGATTATCGGCCGATAAGAAACCTCCCATAATCGATTGGGGACGATAACCATTTCCTACCATTTTAGAAATGATCTCTATCGCCTCCGACATCTCACGGTTTACCCGCTCACGGGGTAGATACATCGCAGGAAAATAACCGGGGAAATAAGTAACCTCATCCCCATATTTCTTTTGGCACTCCACTACATAATCACGGATCTCCCGGTAATTCTTCCGTCCGTCCTCCAAGGCATTCATCGTGAATCCCCATGTAAGACGACCGTTCGGGTTATTCGTGGCGAAAGCCTCCCGCAAGGCCCGCACTCCCTCAAGCGTATGCCAATCCACCTCATCGCGGGGATGTAACTTGACATCCCGGGAGACTTCCCAAGGCGTCGTACGTATCATGATACATAAGGTGACAAAACGATTTCCTTCTATCGTCAGCGGTTCCGTATTCGCCGGGACGACCACAGGATCCGCCGCCCTTAATTGAAAACCACTGAGCACAGCGACCATCCATACGATCACCCATTTTCTCCAAACTGATATATTCATATTACTTTCTCGCATTTGTACAATCTATTACTATTTCCTGATCCGACGGAAACATCCTAAAGACATAATCCGAACCAGATTCAGGTTTCCTTATATGGCCTTTTTCGCAAGTGATCACGTAGTTGAAACCATCGAAGCTAGCGTTGACCGCCTTATCCTCTATAACGGTGAAAGGTAGCTCCTTCCCTGCCGCAGCCTTTAGCTCTAAAGCCCATGAGAAGTCCGCCTCCTTTGATAGAGCGACTACCTCGAAGCGGGTCTCATAGAACGTGATCTTGAAAGCATGGCCTTTTGAGTCTTCGGCGGAAACTACCAAGGTATCCTTGCCTATCTCCGTCACTACCGGATGGTCCAAGGAAAGTTCCTCCTTATCTCCATCCTTGTCTAATCGGACGATCCGAAGCCCGGCACGATCGAGTCCCTCGCTCCACATGAATCCGTCCACGACCGGCAACGTATAGAATAGGAACTGGTTCCCGTCTCCGGGCTTTTCTAGATAAACCGACTTATAGCTCTCGTCGAAAAGATGGATATCCCTAAAGCGGAACGTTCCCTTCTCCCACAATAAGTTCGCCCGATAATAACGGCTGTTAAACCAGACCGTCTTATTGCCTTCTCCACGGACATCCGTCAACGTAGTGACAGCCGTCGCCGGCGTAACCTTGAAGCATTCCTTGAACCACGCACCGGATTCGCCCAGCGTCTCCACCCGGATCTTATTTTCCTTCCTCAAGGAGTCCAAGATAGGGATCTGCATCTCCAGTCCCTTGCTCATATTACTCCACGTGAAAGAGTTCTCCTGTCCCGCTTGCGCATAATTGAAGGCCAGACAAGGCTGATCCACGATCGATTCCAAGAAATAATCCACCCAGCGGCGATCCATGCCCGCCTTCTCATACACGGGTTCCAAGGAGATCACCCCTTGACGCTCTTGTCCCAGACCATCATCATACTGATAAATAGGATCACTGCCCAGCATACGGAAAATAGGAACGGGGATTTGCCCCTCCTCGGTCTGCGCCGGCATATAGGCGTTTACCCGGCTCGGGTAATAGGCTTGGTTCCAGTAACCACCCCATAGGGTATAACCATCCGTCCCCACTTGGTCCTTGCAGTTGCACGACGCCACGATCTTATATTTATCGTACATATACCCCAAGGTATGTGCGTCGATAAACCAAGAGCCGATCGATTTCGGGTACGTGCCGAATATCTCCTTGAACTTCGCCATATAGACATCCACCAGTCGCTCCCGTTCTTCTTTCGTATATCCGGTGCTGAAAGCGATATTCGCGTGCGAGACCCAAGAATGCTCGCCACGCCACTTGATCCCGACGGCCTCGATCTGCGGTTGCGTAAGTTCCCACCAAGCGCCGATCTCGGAATGATCATTGAGTTTACTTTTCAACAGATCTTGGTACAATGGGTTGATCAACGCATCGTACTGCAATAAGAAGGTTGCCGGTAAATCATATTTATTCACCAATTTCACTTGCTCACAAACCGTCTCGTACAATAAGCTATCGGCGTTCTCCACCCGGTAGTCTGTCTGGCGGATGAAATTGATGATGTTGATAATACGGGGAGCAGCCGCACTCTCAACCAGTTTCTCTCCCGCGCTACGGCATCCCGCACAGCAGAAGACGATAAAGCATACAAGACCTATCTTCTTTATGAATGACATTCGATTCAATTTTAAATTCATTTACTCTCATAAAATATTCTAGAAATGGCATTTCACCGGTGTAAAATCATTTTTAGAGATCTAAAAAGCATTTCGCAAGGGTGCAAAGCCATTTCTTAAACCTAAAAATGGCATTTCACAAGCGCAAAGTCGTTTTTAGAAATCTAAAAGGTACTTCGCGAGGGTGAAAAGCCATTTCTTAGATCTAAAAAGGCATTTTACACCAGTGCAAGGCCATTTTTACCGGAATATAAGGCATTACCCTACCACCCCGGGTTGTTCGGAGCCAAGTTCGGGTTCAGATACAACTCATCCAACGGAAGGGAATAATAGTAATGCTTCGGGGTCACAAAGTTACGATTCTCCGCCGGTTCCACAATCAAGAATCCATTTTCGTCTGTCAAACCGGGATTTCCCTCGTTCAAGACATCCAAGTTCTCGTATTCCGAACCTTTCAGCTTAATGCCTTTTATGGCACCTATCAATTCCGTCTCAGCCGTCTTCCAACGTCTCAAATCATCCCTGCGGAAGCCTTCGAACGCTAACTCGATCGTACGTTCCCGACGGATCTCCGTCCGCATATCCAACCCATTGCTCTTCACGAAAGCGTTGGTCAGAGGAGGCATCTCCACGCCTTTCCGGGAACGGATCACATTGATCGTCTTGTTCAAGATGTCATCGCTGATCGCCCCGTCTTTCTCGTAAGTGGCCTCAGCCAATATCAGCAATACCTCCGGATAACGGATGATGTGATAATCATATACATCCTTGTCAGAAGGAACGGAAGTCTCCGCCATATATTTCCACAACTTATAACCCGTACGTGTCTCGGGACGTATGGTAAATTGCGGCGGGCAGGTCAAGGCGCCGTCTTGCGGACTGATATAGTCGGTTCCGGGCATCAAGAAGGTCTGTTTCATACGAGGGTCACGATTCTCATATTCGCTCTTGATCGTGGCATATCCCTCAAATCCGGAATTAGCGTTCTCAATCGGCAATCCCGTACTCTTACACAAATACATATCGGCCAGCTTACGGGTAGGCGTCCCTCGCCATCCCCAATATACAGGGCACGCGTCGCTATGGTGGCGGATATCCGTCTCGTACCGACTGTCGAAGATACCCTCTTTTGAATTATCGCCCGCATTGATAAACAAGTAGCGGTAGCTCTCCTCACCAGAGCCTTCATATAAAGCATACTCACCACTATCGATCACTTTTGCAGCGGCATCGATCGCTTGTTGCAACAACTGCTGATAGTCCGAACGGTGCTGGTGATACTTCGCCCAAGTCCCGGCAAACAAGGCAACCCTCGCTTTCAACGCCAAGGCAGCGCCTTGGGTTACACGTCCCGCCTCATCCGAGTTTAACTCACTCTGCAAGGGTAGTTTAGCATACACCTCGTTGAGTTCCGACAAGATGAAGTCTTCCACCTCCTGTTGCTTATTCCTAGAACCATACAACTCCGGGGAATCTACGGTAAGCACCTTCGTCAAGATAGGGATATCGTTGTATTTCGCCATCAACCGAAAATGCGAGTAAGCACGGAAGAAACGGGCCTCAGCCACATACCGCTCGATCTCCGAGGGATCGCCCTCGTACGTCTGGCTCTTCTCGATAATCATATTGCTCTGACGCAGGTCTATGAAAGTAGAGTCCCATAGGGCATCCGTATTCGGTGCGATCAACGTACCGTTGCTCGTCGTATTCTCGTTCAACTCATAGGCGATATCGCTATCCGTATCCTTCGTGCCGAACGTCTCGGTACGTGTGTAGAGCCAATTGACCTCTTTCTCGAAATCATCCGGGGTTTTCCAGAATAGCTCGTCCGGCATATTATCTTTTGGCAACAGGTCTATATCTTGGCAACTTGACAAGAACAAAGCGGAAACAATAAAGCTTCCCAATATTATCCGATAGTTTTTCATGACTTTTCGCTTTAATTTTTAAAATACGACATTTATACCAAATGAATAATTACGGGTAAACGGATAGGAAGTAATGCTACCGCTGTTCTCCTCCGGGTCCCAACCATTTGGCGTGTTATGTACCTCGAATAAATCCTCGCCGGAAAAATACACCCGCACCTTCTGCAAACCGGCCTTCGAGGTCAAAGTCTGCGGGATCGTATAACCGAACTGCAAGTTTTTCAAACGAGCATACGCAACGTTAAACTTCGTGTTCGTAGATACATAATAATTGTAGTTTCGTTTATCCTTCAACGTGATCGCCGGATACTGGGCGTCCGTTCTTTCCGGGGTCCAAGTCTTTCCATACCAATACTCGGCGGATTGATACCATGCCTCTGGCATCGGGCACCGGCTCTCCCCTTCCAAGAACATCGTCCTACGGCCGACTCCTTGTATGAAAGCACTCAAATCGAATCCCTTCCAAGCCATACTCAGGTTAAAGCCGAAATTATAACGCGGGTTCTTGTCGCCCAAGTATTTCACGTCACCGGAGCCTTCTTTACCATCACCTAATACGGATAGCTTCCCGTCTCCATCCAAGTCTTTGTACATAGCGTCACCTACGCTCAAGTCACCCGGGATACCTCCTTCCGAGAAACGAGATTTATACGCCTCCAATTCTTGCTCATTCTGGATGATTCCATCAAATTCATATCCGAAATAGGAATTCAACGGATATCCGGTCGGAGTCTCGTTATTACCTAATTTGATCAGGTTACTTCCAACCCGATCCACGACTTTGTTTTTCGCGTCACTGATATTAAAGCGAACCGAGTAGCTGAAATCCTTGATCTGATCCCTCCAGCCTAGAGAGATTTCCCATCCATGAATACTTAAATGGCCGCTGTTCGTGCTCGGAGCGTCCGCACCTAACATAGAAGGATATGTCTTCGGGATAAGCATGTTTTTATTCTCTTTCCAGAAGTAGTCGAACGATCCATATAAACGGTTATTGAGCGTCGAGAAATCAAATCCCACATTGGTTGTCTGGATCGTCTCCCATGTACGAGAGGTAGAAATAATATTTCCAGACGTAGCCATTTGTCCTTTTACGCCAGCCCCGAAAGGATAATAATCGTTCGATAAAGAGATCAATTGAATATAATCATACAATCCGATACCGGACTGATTACCCATCTCTCCATAAGAAGCCCTTACCTTCAAGTCCTCGAACCAACCCAATCTTTTCATGAAGCCTTCTTCCCCGACACGCCAAGCCGCATTTACACCCGGGAACCATCCCCAACGGTGATCCGGATCAAAGCGGGAACTACCATCCGCACGGATCGTTCCTTCGATGACATATTTATTGGCAAACGTATAATTCACTCTGGAGAAGAAAGAATTAATCGTCCACTGATTTCCCTCGCTCCAAGCGTTTTGATCTTGAGCGCTACCCAATTGCAAAGACATATTTTCTTGTTGGTCGAAGTTAATACGCTTCGCCGTGAACCTATCATAGTTCTCAGACTCATGGGAAGTACCGACCATCACGCTTAAATCATGCCGGTCATTGAAGTTCTTTTTATAATCAGCATAGAGCGTGAAGTTCTTGGATAAAGTTTTCTGGTAACGACGCTCCGCGCTATTCGGCGTACGTTTCTCCCGGACCTCGTTATTATCCCAATCGTAATTGATGATTTTCTTGTTCGTCACGTTCTCATCCTGATCATACTTACGGATCACGGCTTGCCCCACCAATTGTAATCCGTCGATCACTTTCCAGCGTAATTGGTTGTTGACCGTTATATTACCTGTAGTCTTATTCACCATACCCCCGTCTTCCAATACTTGGGCCGGATTATCGAAACCCTCGAATGTATAGAAAGTTCCCGACGGATTGTACATCGGAGTCCAAGAGCGAGTCTTATAAATCAGTTCCCATATATTCTGTCCTTCCGTCAAACCCGAGGAATAGTCCCTGTTGCTTGCCTCATAAGCTAAATTAAGATCGTAAGTCAAGTTCTTGAAGATCTCGACGCTCGATTTAGCACGTACGAAGTAACGCTTGTTCACATCCTCACCAAATTTAGGGATACCTTCCTCCCGCTGATGGCCTAAAGACAACATATACGAGTATCTCTCTCCACCGCCGGAGATATTGACATTGTAATTCTGCATATTACCATTGCCAATAAGCATATCATTCCAGTCTTGATCCTTGAAGAATTGCGGATAGCCGGTCCAACGCCCCCATTCCGCATCAGTCAACACCAGATCACTATTCTGCCGGATCAGGTCCAATTGATCTCTCGTGTATTCTGGAGTGAATGATCCATCGGTGATCTCCAAGGCCATCTCCGCATGTTGTAATAGATTCGCCGGTTTCCTTAACAACGCAGGAGTCTTAATAGAGTAATATGCATCAAAAGCAACAGATGTCTTCTGATTGCGCTTACCACTTTTCGTTGTCACCAGAATAACACCATCCGAGGCACGAGCACCGTAAATAGCGGCCGTACCATCTTTCAATACGGAAATATTCTCGATATCGGAAGGATTGATCATATTAATGTTTCCCTCCGCTCCATCAATCAAAACAAGGGGAGTACCACCGTTGATAGAAGAGACATCACGAACCTTCATGGTCATGTCCGAACCCGGAGCGCCTCCGGCACGTGTAATCGTCAAACCGGGTACCTCTCCCTGCAAAGCCTGAGCCGCATTCTGAACCGGACGAGACTCAAACGCTTTCGCATCGGCCGTAGATACGGCACCACCCAAGTTCGCTCTTTTTACCGTACCGTAACCGACAACTACAACCTCATCCATTTGCAAAGCATCTTCCCGTAACTTCACGTTCAAATTCGCTTCCTTGCCGGGACGCAATTCCGTCATGGCATATCCGATGTAAGAGATTTGAAGGACACCGTTTTCCGATACCTCCATTGTAAATTTTCCATCAAGGTCCGTAACCGTTCCGTTGGTAGTACCTTTCTCAACTACGTTCGCACCGATAATAGGTTCTCCATTCTCGTCGGTCACTACCCCTTTTACCAAATTCTTCTTTTGTAAAACCGCCTGTGAAGAAGGAGCGGCTTTCTCGTTTTTTGTAGAAGGATTAATTAAGATGAAATTATTCTCGGTAATCTCATACTTTATCCCTTCCTGCTCGAAAAGACGCTTTAAGATAGTTTCTACCGTCTGCTCTTTCACATGTACAGATACTTTCTTATTCAGGTTAACCTTCTCGCTCTCGTAGATAAAACGGAAGCCAGACTGTTTCTCTATCTTGAAAAGAACCTCCTTTATTGTCTGGTTATTAACGTCCAAAGACAACTTTGTCTCTTGCGAATAGACAGAGGCCGAGATCTGAAGTGAACATGCGATAGAGAATAATGTCGTCAATCTCATAATAGACAAAGTTTTTTTAAGGACCGGAGACTCTTCCGGCCTTGCTATATTCCAAAAATTCATATATTTGTAATTCGATTGTTTGTTAACACTAGTGTTACGAGCACTAATTTTAATGATCAAAAAGATGACGGGGAATGTTCCAGCATTTCCCGTTTTTCATGTGTATTCATGCGATTCCTGTTCTTTACTTCATAGGCAGACTTTATTTAGAGGTTATACTTATATTTTTTCCTTTCACGTTATAACTTATATCACTCAATCGGGATAGTACACCCAATATATCCGTTATGGTTTCCTCCTGTATGACTCCATCGTAATGTATACTATTCCCCAAATCCTTTTGAAGATGGATGGTTACATCGTACCTCCTCTCCAGATATTTGCAGACGGAAGCCAACGACATATGATCCATATAGAGTTTATCCTCCAGCCAGCTGTACGAATGAGATAACACACCCGATGTCGGTCTCATCTTGTTGGTTTGCTTATCGAAAATCGCCATGTCACCGGCGTTCATTAACAACTTATCATTCCCATGATCCAACTCGATACAGCCTTCCACCAACGAGGCTTCAACTGTTTTTTCATCCGTATACGCTTGCAAATTAAAAGAAGTTCCATGTACCTTTAAGCGTAATCCATTGCTCATCTTGATCACGAACGGTATCTTGTTCTTCGAGACATCGAAGAAGCCCTCTCCTTGGAAATTCACTTCCCTGATATTCTCCTTTGCGTTATAGGAATACGTAATATCAGATCCAGAATTCAGCTTAACAACGGAACCATCCGGCAAGACCACCTCCGATCGGCTTCCGTAATCAGCGGTCATTCGAACCAGCATTTCCGGCTGTTTATCAAATACTCCCATTTTCGAAAACCCGAGGACAAGCAATAAAGTAGCCGCCACTCCTGAAATGATATATCCAATATTCACCAAGCGTTTCCGCTTATTATCTCTCTCTTTATTGATACGATCGATCTTATCCCATGCGTATTGAGCATTAAAAGTTTTTTGCTCCAGATAAGAGCCTGTTTCTTTCCAGATCTCTTTATACCGTTTAAAATCTTCTTGATTAGACTCATCCTCAGCCAACCATTCATCCAGAACCGGATCCACGATCTCTTCATTCATCCTCTCCGATAAATGGTCAACGATGTGTTCTCCTATTTGCTTTTTCTTCTCCATGAGTCTAGTCTTTATTTAAATGACACCACAAATAAAAAAAGGTCCTATACGAACCTTGAAAATTTTCTCATTATTTTATACCTCCTTCATCTCCAGACATTCCTTCAACTTCTGTAAAGACATCCATATTAGATTTTTAATTGTTTTCACGGATATAGATAGTTTCTCCGATATTTCTTTCTGCTTCAATCCTTTTACCCTGTGAAGAAGTAACACTTCTCTGCTCCGATCCGGCAAATGGTCTATACAATCATAAAGAGCGATCCTAAACTCTTCTGTTTCCAGTTGATTATCCTCATAGGATAGAAGTAATAAGTCTTGATTCTCTGATAAACTTCCCGTCTGCACCTTTGATCGGATAAAGTTCAAGGCCAGATGTTTAGCCATCCGATATAAATATCCTGATACATTTTCCTTTATCTCTATTCTCCCCCTATTTTTCCATAAATTCAAGAAAAGCTCTTGAACAACATCCTCCGCATCATTTCTATCCATCAATAGACTATACACATACTGACAAAGACGCCCGTAATAACGATCAAACAGTTTATTATAACTGATATAATCATTATTTCCGATCGCTATCATTAAAACCTTATCGGCATGAATTTCCTGCATACAATCTTTATTATCATGAATATTCGCAATCGTCTTTACAGGTAAATGAGTTTCGGCAAGACTATGGCTAACAAAAAGAAGAACGAAGATATAAAGCGAACAGAATCAGTTTGTAATCGAGGTTTAAAAAGATGCTTAGTTGATAGATCTGAGATTTCATAAAAAGGAGGAATAGATTATAAATATATATGGTTGAGCGATTTACGGTTTATCAACAAAACCATAGTCTTGCCGAGACTCAGTTGTAATAGATCTCAGAAATATATTTTACAAGGGATCAATCGTGTCTTTCCTCAAATCTCCTGTAACGCAAATGTAGAAAAATTATTATTCGATTGGTTATTTTAATATTTATTTTCCTGCAAAATTATTATTTTTGGAAAAAACAGGACGTAATCTCCGATTTTATCTACGAATAGTTTAAAATCTAAGTTGTCATGAAAACATATGCTGAAAGAAAACAGAGAACACCGCATACCCTTGTTGGTCATGTTGGTAATTCCAAGCAAGCATCTTTGTGTGAAATATTACAGTCTTCTCATGATAAGTTGCTTGAGAGGAAGGCTATTCAATGTCAAATAAATAATAACAGTCCAGGAACTAAAATAAAAGACGAGCTAAAAATACCATCAGTCAATAATTTTGTACCCATTCAACGATATGCTACCTTCACGGAAGGTGGGAAAATTTATAATATTTCCAATTCTGGCCAAGCTATTTGCGGCTTGGAATATCCAAATCACGAATTGTATGTATTAGATTTTAATACTATTATGCAAAAGGAAGGTGCTATGATTGAGTTTGTGCCAAAGGAAAAAAGACAATTTACAAGACTCAATTCAACATACCGTACAAAAGAGTATATCCGGGTAGAACCGAAATGGAAAAAGGAACATGATTTTTCGAGTAAAAAGTTAATTTCAAGTTTTTCAAATCTTAATGATGTTACAGGTGGATATAATGAAGAATTTAATTCGCTCTATCAAGAGGTGAACGAGATAAGAAAAAGCAGTGAGAATTTAAGGAAGTTCTTTGTTCAGTTGCAATTTAAATGGCCGGCCGAACAGAGTCAATTTACTTCTGTCTATGAAATGTATAAAGAAATTCACATTAAACTTTCCTCTTGGCTCTACCCAGAAAGAGGTAAAAAGCCTGTAACTGGAAGTTATGATACCTTGATCGAAAATTTAACCACATTGAAGTCTGATCTGGAAGTAGCCTTGTCGCCCTCTTCCTATATACCTACCGTCTTTGATAATAATAGTGAAAGGGATGATGTCCACGAGATGTATGGTCCGATTGTAAATAATATAGATTCCCTTATATCGAAATTACGACAAATAAAGAGTCGTATCTCAATTGATACCTTAGGTCTATGTACCAGAGAGGCATTTCTTTACGAACAAACCCACTCTGAAGAGGTTAAAATGCCCAGAGGGTGCGATATGGTTGCCTCTCTGTTTGGCCGATACGAAAGTCAAAGTAAATCTAGCATGTTGAATTTTACAGTGAAAGATAGTACCGCTCATCATTACGCTACCATTATCTCCCAAGACAATTCGGATTATATAACGATAGAAGGGTTTGCCAAAAAGAATTATGCGGGTGTAGACGATACTTGGGAATTTTTTATGCATGGACATTTTAATACCTCTCCCGAACAAGCATTTACGGATTATACGAAAATAAGATATACTTATTTCGATCAGTTTAAGGGAGGAATCGATCCAACAAGACCCCATACATCCAAAGAAACAGGTAATTGTTATTCTGATACAATTAATTCTTTTATGGGTAATTATTATAAAAAGAATGAGTAAATAGAACCTCTATAATATTTCTACAGAATAGGAGGCGACCTCTAGCGATCGCCTCTATTTTTCTTAAAGTTTTTCTATTCTACTTCTACCACAACCATTACAGGAAAATGATCAGATGGCGTACGAGCGACATACTTCTGCATGGAAACTTCTTTAGGGAAGTTCGCATCCTGTTCCTTTTGAGCGCTTTCTTTTGCTTCCGAACGATACGTATCCGTCAAGACTCCGTACTTTTTCACATCAAACTCTTTCGTAAGGAATAAATGATCGATACGACTGTCTGTTTTGCGATCCGCATGGAAGGCATTAAACGTGCCGTTGGGTACATACCGGAAATCCGCTATCTGATAAGAATCCCGCATAATACCGGAATTGTCCAGTAATAAGTAGGATTCATTATGTTGATCCACATTAAAATCACCTGTCAGAATCGCCGGTAGCTTCTCCGGAAATTCTTTCAACTTCTTAAGGATAAGTTTCGCGCTTTCCGCACGGGCCTGTACGCCAATATGATCCATATGTAAGTTAAAGAACAAGAAAGTAAAGCCGGTTTGTTTATCCCGAAATTTACCCCATGTGCAAATACGGGGAAGAACGGCATCCCATCCCTTATTGGGGCGATCGGTTATCGTAGACAACCAAAAGTCCCCATGATCCAGTACCTCAAACTTCTCCTTACGATAAAATATGGCAGAGTGTTCCCCGGCTTGTTTACCATCATCACGCCCTACCCCGATATAATCATAACCGGGCATCGCATTTTTAAGGTCTTGCAATTGCTGGTACTTGCCTTCTTGAGTTCCGAAAATATCAAAACCGTGAAACTGAATCAACTGGGCGATATACGGATACCGTTGCCCCCAGCCATTACCATTCGTCGAGTCACCCGCATTCGCGTTACGCAAATTATAAGTGGCAACTACCATAGACTCCGCCTGCAACGCAAACACGGAGCAAAGGAGAAATAAGAAAGAATAAATTAGCTTCTTCATACCTTTATAATTATTTTTAACATCCTAATCCTTAAACTCAAAATTCAGCCTCAATCATAATCGGGAAATGGTCTGAAGGGTAATGACCGTATTGGAACTCATTCAACGTACCATATTTATTCACGTGAATATTCTTGGTAACGAAAATGTAGTCAATTCGATTCTTCATCGGAGCATTCAAATTAAATTGATTTGTCGTTCCTACCGTTCCATAGGGTGGTGTTTTTGAGATTTCCCGTGAATCCAACAGTAAACCATCGGATTTCAATATTTGTATAGGCTCAGAATCCGGCGTACCATTGAAATCACCTACACAGATAGCAGGGGAATCCCCCGCTATCTTTTTAATATTAGCCAACATAATCAAAGCAGACTCATGACGGGCCACTTTACCGATATGATCGAAATGCACACTAAAGAAATAAAATTCCTTTCCCGAAACCTTATCCTTCAACTTCGCCCAAGAACAAACCCTCCGGCATTGCGCATCCCAGCCAAAAGAAGGCTTATCCTGTGTCTCCGACAACCAGTAATTTCCCGAGTCCAATAATTTAAACCGATCTTTCTTAAATAAGACCGCGGCATGTTCCCCTGCCTCTTTTCCGTCATCCCGACCTACACCAACAAACGTATACGTACCATCTTTCACCAAATCCTTCACTTGGTGAATCAGTCCTTCCTGGATTCCAAAGACATCAAAGTCATGGAAATGAACCAAAGATACCGCCATGTCTTTGCGGTGTGCCCATGAATCATCCTTATCCCCCTCATTATCATACCGCAGATTAAAACTACCCACGTTCAGTTTACACTTCTGTTGTCCGGATATCCCTATGCAGAAAGTAAATAAAGAGATAAACACTATAATTAAGTTTCTCATGATACCCCCTTGATTACCAACCCGGATTCTGGCTTAGATTCGTATTGAACTGGATTACAACCTCCGGTATCGGATACAAGTACTGACGAGTCGGCCAGCTCCGTCCAGCATAATTATACTCCATCAAATAACCACCTTGAACCGGCTTCACGTTTAGCACATTACTCTTATTTGTACCTACATAGACACCAATCGCAGCATATTTCTCATCAGCGATTTTGTCCGTATCATAGAAATAGGCGTCATAATTACCATCGCCATTCACATCCAGCGGTTGGTTAAGTGACGGGATAAAGATACCTTCCCAAGGATCGTTCACCCAAAGATCGCAACAATTCCAACGTTTCAAATCATTTAGGCGCAAGCCTTCCAGACAAAGTTCAATACCACGTTCGCGACGGATCTCCAACAAGGAAGGATCAGAGATCGTCGGGTAATAAGAAGCGATATAAGGTTCCGCAGATGACGGACGGGTTGTCAATGTACCTGTCTGTGGTGTGCCTCCCGTAATTCCCGCACGAGAACGAAGCGCACCTATCGTAGCCGCCCAATCCGCATCAGTCAGTTCGCCTAATTCAGCCTTAGCCTCAGCATAGTTCAACAAAACCTCAGCATAGCGCATGATAGGAATGTCATTATCATTCGTAGCCGCATCATCGTAAGCCACGTCATCCATGGCAAACTTCGTAAACTGATATCCCGTCAATGTATGTCCCGTGAAATTAGCTGCCGTCGGCTCATAAACACCAGAAGCATTCTTACGGGTATAATCCGCTCCCCGGATCGTCTGGTTCAAGCGGGTATCACGTCCTGTTGTCTCCTCCACGAAATTCTTATAGCTTCCATCCGCTTTTTTCTCGACATAAGGCGTACCATCCGCATTCAAGTATGACAGCATAAATTTACGGCTCATGCATAAGTGTGGTCCGTAAGTAGAGGAATTATACCACCAATTCTGCTCACCCAGTCCTAACACCTTGTCAGTCTCGATAGCCATCATTACCTCCGTGGTAACGGCCTTATCGGCAATGAAAAGTTCGCGATACGCTCCACGGCCATCGCTATAAGCACCTGAAGTATAAAGTTTGTACGGTCCGTTATCCATAACTTCCTTAGCCGCCTCAGCCGCTAGTTTATATAAATCTTTGGCCGAATATTCCGTACATCCCGTACGAGCGATATCCAATTGGTCAGCGGCATGGTATTTACGCCAAGCAGCCTCAAACAAGCAAACACGAGATTTGAAAGCGGCAGCTGTCCATTTATTTACGATCGTTGAATTATGCGTGACATCCTCTTCCAATATATTCGTATACGCATAATCCAAATCCTCCAAGATATGCCCGATAATCACATCACGTGTATCACGCGGGTTATAAAGATCCGGGTCTTCAGCCTCGTTAAATACCTTATCAATCCAAGGTACCTCGCCATATTGTACCAATTTATCAAAATAGAAGCGAGCACGGAACAAGCGTGCGATACCATTATAATTGTCACGGATAGTCGTGCTTAGTGACTCATTCACGTTATTCTCCAAAAAGAAATTTATATTACGAAGAGCGGACCATGACCAACTCGTCGCGCTATTCGTAGTATAAGCGCCAACCTCCATACCACCCAAGGAATTTTTCACCCCATAATCTGCCGTAGCATCACGCCGGAAAGCGCTTCCTCGGGAAGGCAAGACATTGTAAAATGAGTACGTATACGTCTTCAAACCATTCTCGGAGCTAAACACCATATCCACAGAAGCCTCCGACTTTGGTTCCTCATTCATCTCGCACCCCGAAAATATAGCCAAAAGTGCCACCAGACCGCTTAATAATATATTCTTTTTCATTTCGTATAATCTCCTATTCTTTAAAATGTAACATTCAGGCCGATGCTGAACGACTTCATCATCGGGTAATTATATCCATCACCACTGTTGCTGGAAGTCAAGTCCTTATCCGATTCACCGATATTCGATACATTGACATCCTTGGAATACTTGTAAAGCGGAGACCATGTAAAGAGATTTTCCCCGGAAAGATAAATTCCTACATTTGTCAAATGCAACTTCTTAATCCATTCTGATGGCAAATTATAGCCAACCTGTATGTTCTTCAAGCGTAGATAGGCCGCATTCATCAAATAGCGCGTGTTGGCGTTCTTATGACCTCCATAGAAAGGCGCATAGTAACCCGTGTAACGAGGCAAGAAAGCATCCGGATTCTCTGGAGTCCAATAGTTGTCCACATGCCAAGAGGGCATCTGGTTATACGGACGATTGTACTGCCCCCAGAACGTAGAGGCTTCATTAGACGGATACCAATCTTGCTTACCCACCCCTTGGAAGAAAGCACTTACCCAGATATTGTTCCAATCGGCAGAGAGCGTAAAACTATAAATATAACGAGGCTCCTCGTTACCAATGATCTTACGGTCGCCCGGATCATCTACCGTATTCTGTCCGCGGTCAATATAGCCGTTGCCATTCAAGTCTTCGAACTTAATATCGCCCGGATACAACTTATAGGTTTTCGATGTTTGCATAAGTGGGTTATAATAGGATTGCCCCGCAGCTTTCGCAGCGGCCTCAGCCGCATCGATGCCAGCTTGATCCTGCCACAAGCCATTGGATACAAACCCCCAAATCTCACCGATACGCATTCCCTCGTAATAATTCTTGTCGAGCGACTGATTTGCGTACTCGCTCAATGACATATTCGCGTTATTAAACTTGTCGATCACTGAATAGTAATCCGCCAATGTTCCCTTGATACTATAATTAAACCGCTTACCAGCTAAATCAAATCCATCTTTCCATTCCAAAGACAACTCATAACCATAGGTAGACATATCCGCATAATTACCTTTCGGCGAGGAAGCACCGAACACATCCGGTACGGTCGGGCCATTCACGATCATGTCGGTTGTTTTACGGATATAATAATCTCCGCTCACGGTCAAACGATTGTCGAAGAATCCCAAATCCACTCCGATATCATACGTCGTGGCGGTTTCCCACGTCAAGTTGCCGGGAAGAGCCGCCGGAGATGACATATAATTCTGCCGCAAACCGTCAAGAATATAATCAGACTTGCTGATACCCAATGTCTGGATATACTGATAATTACTCAATCCGGCCGCATTGCCCAAAGAGCCCCAAGAAAACCGGACCTTAGCGTTAGAGATATGTTCGGACTTAACATTCCACCAAGGTTCTTGCGAGATTCGCCAACCCACGGAAGCCGAGGGGAAGAAAGCCCAACGCTCATCACTCGGGAAGCGGGAGGAACCATCGTAACGTCCGTTTACCTCCAATAGGTAGCGATCGTCAAAGGCATAATTCAAACGGAAGAAAGCGCCACCAAACTGATAAGCCTTCCATTGTGAGGTAATGCTCCGGTTATCAGTACCCATCACCAGATTCATGTTGTCCACGTCATCCGTCAACAGGTCATCATTATAAGCATAGATACGTTTGAAGCTAGATTTCTCGTAATTCCATCCAGCCATAGCCTTAAAATAATGTTTCTCGGCAAAGGTTTCCTCAAACTCCGCAAAAAGGTTCGTTGCTAGATAGTTCGTATGATCAGTTGTCTCCGCCAAGTTGGAGTAAGTACCCGTGATATATTCGATCTTACTTTCGCCATTCGCATCGGCCGACCGCGCATATGGCGAACGCACCTGTTTCTTAGTCTTCTCTTGCGTCTTCTGTTGATAAGTAAAATCACCATTCACACGCAAACGGTCACCCAAGAACTTCGCATTGAATGTCGTAGTATTCTTCAAGTTGGAGTTCTTTGTCGTAATACCGCTACGTCCATAAAGCAAATCGCCTACGGTATAGACGGCAGAATAAGTCATCGTACCATCAGGGTTGAACAGTGGCGATGACGGGTGTCCCTCGTCCGCGATATTTCTCCATACCACACCAGAACCTTCCGAATAGGTAATCGGATTGTAGTATTTATTATGGGAAAACTCAAAGTTATTGTTGATCTTCAACCAAGGAGTTAACTGATAACCTCCTTTGAAGCGCATATTATAGGTCTTGAACTTATCCGTTTGCTCATCGCTATCGAAAAGTCCATCGTAACTATAGAAACGTCCTGACAAATAATAATCAAACTTCCCGTCGGAACCCGAGATGGAAAGATTTTGATTCTGCGCAAAGACACTCTTCTTATACATCAGATCATAATAGTCGGTTCCTTCCGGATAATATACATAACGGCCTTTTGTACCGATAGAGCCATCAGAGATCACCGTCCCGAAATCGCCCGTCTCATGACGGCGCTTATACTCGTCCAGCCAAGCCACGGAAAATTGCTGTGTCTTGTTGATACCAGAAGGATTCGCTTGATTGTAATTAAAATAAGCGTCATAAAAATGCTTTGCCCAAATATAACCATCGGAAACTACATCCGGCACATTCTGTGGTGATTGTAATGAATAGCTAGAAGACCATGTCACCTTCGGCTTACCTTCCGTAGCGTTCTTCGTCGTGATCAAAACCACGCCAAATGGAGCACGTGCGCCATAAATAGCGGAAGCGGCAGCATCCTTCAATACGGAAATACTCTCAATATCATTCGGATTTAACATAGAAGGGTCTCCTTCCACACCATCAATCAACACCAAAGCACTACCCCCATTGATAGAACCGGCACCACGTACGTTAAAATCCGCCGTACGCCCCGGTTTACCATCAGACAAGGAAATATTCAAGTTCGGGACAACTCCTTCTAACATCTGAGTAGCGTTAGCCGTAGGACGCCCCTCGAATACATCACTAGTCACTTGCTCTACCGCACCAGTCAAATTCACTTTTTTCTGGGAACCATAACCCACCACGACTACCTCATCCAGCTTCTGCGTGTCCTCATGAATAGATATAACCAAATTATCTTTATTGCCTACCGGAACATCTTGAGCCACATAACCAATATAAGAAACCTGAAGTATCGCATTCGGAGTTACCTCAATAGAGAAATGACCATCTATATCCGTGATGGTACCATTGGTAGATCCTTTCACGACCACATTCGCCCCGATGATTGGTTCCCCTTTCGGGTCTGTAATCGTACCGGTAACTTTCTTATTACCTTGTTGCTGAACAGTTTTTACCGATGATAAAACGATCTGATGACCCGATTTCAATACATAAGCCACATTCGCTTGCTTTGCTATCGCATCCATTACAGCATTAATATCCGCATCTTCCACGTCAACAGAGATCGGAGAATTCAGACCTTTGATCCCATCATTATAGAAAAAACGATATTCAGTCGTTTCCTCTAATTCTTTAATAACCTCCCGCATCGGTCTATCCTTTACCGACAACGATATCTGGGCGGCAATCGCAACTCCGGAAAAGCCCGACAATAATTGGGCATACAAAAGTGTCCGGAAAAAAGAGTGCTTGAAATTACTCATTTTTAAAAATTTTTTAATAATACATAGATTTTAAACAGGTAACTTTACAAGCAAATCATTTACATATTCTATCTTATTTATAACCGGCTAGTTATTTCCTTGAAGATATTATATACAAGTGATTTTGCTTAAGAGGAAGAAGGGCCTTGCCTTTCTTCTTTTTTTACTACAATCATCTAGCTCATCTCATAGGCTTCTTCTTTATTAGGTTAACACTCAACTTTCTATTTCTCATTTAAATAAATAGTATCACCTACCGACACATACGTAATCGGAGCCGTAAGGCTTATTATTTCAAATACATTATCCAGACTATTATTCCGGATCACCCCCGAGAAACTGTAGCCTTTAATCTTATTGGACAAAAAACGAACTTCAACATTATACATTCGATTCAACAATACCACGATCTCCTCCAACGACTCGCCAGAGAAGGCCAGTTCATTCGTACGCCAAAGACGGGCATAAGAAGCATTTGTCGGGTGATTAACAGATAATATATGACTAGACTTATTAAAAACCGCACTCTCATCCGGAGACAGAATCACAAACTCTTTTCCAACCGCTGTTCGTACACTGCCTTCAAACAAGGTCGTAACCACCTCGTCATCTTCCTCATACGCCTTCACATTAAAAGCTGTGCCTAGCGCCTCGACTTCCATATCCCCCGCATTTACCAAGAAACGGCGCAATGTATCTTTCGAAACTTCAAAATAAGCCTCACCAGATAAAGAAACTGATCTTTCTTTCACGCCATAATCACTCTTATAATTAAGTTTAGTATGCGAATTTAACCATACTTTCGTCCCATCAGGAAGAACCACGCTAGCACGTTGCCCATTATCTGCCAACACCACATAATCCAATGGATCAGGTGGTGGGACCTGTCTCATATTATACCAATGGGAGCCAATTCCAAGGCCTATACATATTAAAGCCACCGCCGCATAAGAAAGCCACTTCCATAAGGTATGCGGTTTCTTCTTTATCTCCAGAGTTTTTTTCTCTTGTCTCATCCGCTTTTTAATCTCACAAAACATCTGTCCTTGTAGCTTAGGAGGAAGCTTTTTCCCGGAAGATTCTTCCCATCTAGACTTATAAAAAGCCATGATCTCTTCCTTATGATCGGGATCTCTAAACCACGCCAAAAGAGTTCGCTCTTCTTCCGGTGAAGTCTTACCACTCATGAAGCGATCCAATAATTCGATATGTGTATGCATTTTTCTCATCGTGTAATAAGTATATCCCGAAAAAGAACTTTACCCTTACACGGAAAAATCAAGAAAGCCTTGATTTAACACAAATTAATACCACACTTGTTTTCCGCCTTCATAAGTAAACGGGCGATGTTCTTTTCCTCGTGTATGGTTATGAATACGAAAAATAGATTCCCGTGGAATATTTTGATAAATTAATTTATTGTCTTCGGCATACTGTTTACCTAATGATATCCACTTTTTGTCCCAATAGAAGAGTTCATATAATTCTCCCGTTACGATCTTATTATCATCATTCCTCGGATAAAATTCCACCTTCGCTATCTGTTTAGGTTCGCCTAGATCTAGAACAACAAATTGATCTTTTTGAAATTGATCTGGTTGATAATAAGACACTCGGTCCTGATCTGTCACCAAATCGAGACCATGTCCTTTAGTCCCTTCATTTCCACCCCACTCTCCGGAAAACTGCTGGCCATCGCCTCCAAATACTTTTATTTCCGCTATAGCGTAAAAATAGCCCAATGGCTGTGTTTCTTGAAAATCACAGATCAAATAACGATATTTTTGGGAAACAGATATACGGAAACTATCCACATAAAAGGGAGGATTTTCAATAGAATATATCAAAGAACGATCCGAAAGATCTTTCTTGTTACAAACATAAAAGCGGGTTCCTATCGTTCCTGCGGCTTGAAGCGCCGTATTCATTCTATATGGAACTTTTGAATAGAATGTAGCAGAACTTTCCGCTTTTTCAAAATCTGGTAATAACTTACGTAATTTACCTTCACGAGTCAGAATAAACGCATCTCCAGCAGGTCGTATCTCTCCATCATTATAATAAGCGGGAAGATAGAGCATGTTAACCCCCATTTTAGGAAAACGTACCTTGGAACCTTCCGGTCGCCCCCAACACACTGGATTCCAACCAATAATATCATAGCAACATAAATAGACATATTCTTTGGGATGTTTCTCATTCCAAAGTGGTACCTCTATATCTTCGCATACGACATACTGGTCCGTGATATCTTGAATCCCCGGATTTTTGAATAAAGGAGGTATTTCTTCTTTAGACAAGATAGCGAGCGAGTGGGGTTGTATCCGATAGTTATACCTATAGACTTTAGGAGCAGTCCTACAATATTGAATAGTAATAGTCGACGGAAACATATCAATTTTAGATTGATAGACATCTCTCCAAAACATCCCGTCTATCTTAATGTCATCCTTAGTAAGGAAAGGTCTTTGTGTATTATCATATATCATGCCGAATTGCTTACTCCCTATAATCTCGACCCATGAATGAGGATATTGTGAATTTCCCCAACAGGGAACCATATTTAATGCAGCAGGTATACCATTCGCCCTCAATGCAGCAATTTTATATGTAGACTTTTCTAAACAAGTTCCCATTTGAGTGGCTACTATATTTTGGAAAGTCATAGGGCGCAATCCTTGATATTTACCGGTAAAGATTATCCATTCATTGAGAAAGCCCTGCTCTACCTCATCCGATATAGCTTTACCAATTTCTTCATACGAACACATATACATAGAATCTCGTAGTGAAGCATATTTTCGATCAAAATAACTCCCAGCATGTTCCCAATGACAATTATCTGTAGTGTAAGGGAGTACATAATCAAAGAAAATATCCCAGTCCATATTCTTACACCAAGGATATCGCTCTTTATTTTGAAAACACTGATCTATATGATGTATAAGATAATCAGAAGACAATTCTTTCAAATCAGATAAAAAGCGAGGATTTACTTTTGTATAAGAATACAATTTGTTTATACTATCATATATAGCGTATTGGATATCATATAAAAAGGAACCGTATGTCTCTCTATAATTAGCGAAAGCATCGAAATACACATGGTTTCCTTTCACCGAGTTACTATCTAATACTTGCTTCCCTATCATATTACTTATTAGAAAGCGGGCAGCTTCCTGTTTCTTCTGATTATCCTTATAATGATCTAGAACAGCTTCTAACTCCGATCTATTTTCTCCGGAGTTATCCAACGCTAATTCCAATAGAACATTTTCATTCGAAGAACAAGCATAAAAAGTTAAAATAATAAAGAAAAAAAAGTATCTTACTATCATAGCTAAAATGCTTTTTTACTACCATGTAAATGTAACCTTTGATAGATCAAAAGAATACAGATGATAATCATCATCCCAGCCCAAGGCTATTAGTTCTTTATCATCGTTTGTCACACAAATATTGAATAGTTTTATATCAGTAACTAATCGACAAATACATTTTCCACTCCAATCATATACTAAAATGTCATTACTTAACATAGTATCTAACATTCTTGTATTAGTATGCTGATTCAACTTTTTCCCTGAATATAAAGTATAAATATAACGATCAGTCGCATATATATCCGTATAACCGATTACATTCTCTTTGCCATGCTTTATGCCGTTCCTGCCAGATCTACTATCATCAATGTATATAGGATAAATATCGTGATAACGTTTTATGAGCATTGGAATCGTATCTATCTGATATAGTTCAAAGATAGCGCCAGAGGCCGCAACCGTAGCCAATCTATCTAATACTGAATTATAAACCATATAGCCTTGATAGGCAAATGTTTTACTTTTACCTCCACTATCGTTCCCATCATTTGGAAAATCGCCAAAAGACTTCACATATTTACCTGCACAATCAAACAAAGCATATCTCTTAGTATTTGTTTCCTCTTTATCAAGGAGTCCAGAAACGACATACCCATGCTTTGTTTGAATAGCAGAGAGAAACATATATTCCAAATTCACAATAGAAGAAATACTTTTAGATAAACTTTTGGTTATAATTTGTTTCTTTTGTATATCCAATATAATCACATTTGATTTATCTTTCTTTTGCATCAAACGAGGCATGATGTTTTCATCTGGGCCTTCTCCTGTTTGGGAAAAAGATAGAATACTGTCTTTTGTATAATATATTTTATCCAAAAGAGAATCACCTAAATAATTCTCTTTGATTAGACATTTCTCACTCTCAAATAGCATCATCCTCCCAAACGAACTTAACTTATAAGTATCCGCATTGAGTTGATTTGCTTTTATATTAACGACTTGTAGAAAGTACTCTTTGGGATCTATTTCGTTCTGTTGACAAGAGGCAAAGTGTATAAAAATAAAAATTATAATTAATATATATTTCTTCATATTATTCTTTTCAAACAGCTGAATCATTATACTTCTCTTTGCTTTTACATAGCCTAAATAGTCTAAATATCAGTTTATCATCATCATAATTTGGATTTTTATAATGATTTTCAGAAATATACAATCCTTTTTCATCAATATACATCAGATTTGGATTATATGTATATTCAGGAAAAACAGTCTCACCTATTATATTAAAGTTTTTATCTAGAATTATAATAGAAAATATCTTTCTTCCAAAATCCCACAATTCCATATAGTTTTCTCTATTATCTATCTCTGTTTTCAAATAGCAAACTCTATAATACACATCACGGTATTTATCATATAATAAGTTACCATAATTTGGATTTTCACACATAGATTTTAATGTTCCATTATAATCATTCGGCATCACAACCCTATCAATATAATTACTTTTTACATTCACTCTTTCAACAATATTGTGATCTATAGAAGTTATAAATATATCTTCTTCATAGAAAAAAGAATAGATAAATTTATCACCATTAAAACATCTACTAAAATACAATTCTACACCAGCATTCTTTTTTTTATTATCTGCACCACTAAATCGGGGATATTCAAATGGAAGTTCTTGTACATTCCCTGTATTTAGATCAATCATTGCAGATACAGGGTTGGGATATTTCCATCGATTACACTCCGACAATACAAAAAGATTATTATTAAATTTAAGTATAGGGTGATAACTAAACGACAAAGAGTTACATGCGTTTAAAACATTTCCATCTTTTGATTTTCCATAATAAATTTTTTTATTTATTTTCCCCTCTTTATTTACACTATATATTTCCGGGAGCTGTAAACTCGTCAGATAAATACTATCTAGACTGTCAATATAATACCCTAAGAAAAAACCAACTCCATTATCTCCCTCTATATCAAGATCTATTTTGAAGGCCATTTCTTTTGTCTGTATATCATAAAAAACAATCTGATTTTTGAAACCATTTTGAAAACTAATATATTGATGTCCATCTTTATCTGTATAAGGAAATAGAGCTTTAATATATGGTTCTACATCATAATTCAAATCAAATGTCATATTACTATCCTTTTCCAAGTAATACATATAATTTATTTTTTCACAAGACAAAAGAGAAATTAAGCTTGATAATATTATTAGCAAATAATATCTTTTCATTTTATAAGTATTTGAGATAAGTTTCAATCGTAATAATTAGGTTCTACAACGAATTATATAGATCAAAACAAAGTTATTTTATTACATATTTCACTACAAAAACGTTATAGAACCATAAAATTAATCACATGGAGCACAACCGATAGACCCACTATTACAACAAGCTCTTGTATCTAAGTTCAACCAGCAACTCCAATGAGTAGTACATTCTTCACCCGCAAGAGCTTCTATATTGCTTAAAGCTAATCCAGACAAAGAAGGATCAATATTATTTTTTAGAATATTAATCATCACCAAACAGAAAACAATAACAATAAGAATAATTCTTAATTTCTTCATAACGCTCATAATATAATTATTTATAAGATCTTTATATTTTGCCTAATCTTCTTTAGTTAGAATAAGATATCCTCTGTATATTTTTTTACATTTAAATAAATTTTAAACTTTCACATCACCTCCTTTCTGATAATATTTTGGAGCGAAGAACTTGCTGTGATAGTTTCTAATATATCAGGCAAGTTTCCCTTTTATAATTTGACTTTATCAAATCGTATTTCCCCGTACATTGAGTTTAATTAATTGATTTGTATTACATTTTACTGTGATTGTCTCATCAAAGAGTCCCTTATTTTCAGGTGTCACTCCCACTTTAATATGAAGAGATTCACCGGGCTGAACTGGATGTTTATCAAACAAAGCTTGAGCACATCCACAAGTGGTAGTTACATCTATAATAACTAAAGGTTGGTCTCCTGTATTGACAAGCGTAAACAAAGTGTCTTTACTCTTCCCTAAAGGAATAGTTTCTAGTAAGAGTGATTCCTTTTCCACTTTTACGGTTGTCTGAATTGGTGCAACAGGTTGTTTCCTACCTATTTCTTCCAAATATAATTCTTTTACGTTCGGGTTATGGACAGGATTACCTATCACTACCACTTTATTATTCTTGTCTAATAAAAATACTTGAAACCGAATATCTTTTGGAAAATGATTGAGCTGATTTAGACTGTCTGATCGATCCAAGCAAATCGGCTTGTCAAAATTCTCTCTTATTAATAAAGAATGTATCTCCCACTGATCATCAAACTGAAAAAAAAATAAGAAAGGGATATTCTTCTGACTGATAGAATCTGTATATCGGATAAATTCTTTCCAACGGGATAATTGCAATTTACAACTCGTACAACCAATTGAGTCTACAAAAACCAAGACTTTGTAATCCGAAGTCGGGATTACGAAATTAGTTGTATCAGATGCAAATCTGGTAAAGACCATATTTTCCGGAAATAGAATCTGCTTACCCTGCCATTCTTTAACCAACAATGTTATTATTTCCTTTTGCTTATCTTGACAAGCTGATAGGAAAATTGTTAATAGTAATATGGTTAGATCTAAAGGTCTCATTTTATGTAAATGTATATACGTTTGTTCATCATATAATATAATACGTATATCCGATAAAAACTATCTACCCCTACAAACCACAAGATATTTAATGCTTATTAACTATAAAAAGAGTGTTATAAGGCAAAGAAAGCCATCAGAAGAAAGTCGATCTCGCAAAAAACGCAAAGCCCTACTCAACTGTGTCTCCACAGTCTTTTCTGAGATAGAGAGGCGTTCCGCTATTTCTCTATATGATAAATGTTCATGACGGCTCAAACGGAATATCTCCCGACGTGATGGCGGTAATTCTTCTATCAAGCTATTAATATATTCCCGTAAAGACTCTGCGTCGATTCGTTCTTCCATAAGCGAATCGACATCTGATAGCTGTCGTTGTAGGCTTTCCGTCAGTTTTTCAGAGAGTAACCGGTTTTCTGTCTCTTTATAAACCAAGTTACGGGCTATGGTGAATAGATAGGCATCAAAGTTTTGTTCCGGATCTATAGTCTCATGCTTCTCCCAGATTTTAAGAAAAACGTTTTGGGTCAAATCCGCCGCCATAGATTTATCATATAGCAACGAATAAACAAAATGATATACATGCTGATTATATTCCCAAAATAGAGTTTCAAAAGCCTTTTCATCCCCATTCTTCAGATCTATAAGCAAATTTCCATCCATTTTCATATCACATATATATTATATATCCCCGCCATACCAACTTATCTCCATTCTGCTTATTCGCAGTTCATATACTTTAGTTCTGATGAAACTACGTTGATTTGAATAGAGGATAAAGGTGATAAGAGATAGAAAATCAGTGAGTAACTAAATGGTAGAATAACCAATAGCAGTATAGATCTAAATAAAAATAGATATAGATGATTGTTATTTAGGGACTTACATTAGATAAAAGACGTAGTTTCATCAGAACCTAGAACAAGGTTACAAGTGAAGATTCAAATATAAACAAACATCATTACATATCGCAAATATACAAAAAAATGTAAATACAGTATGAGTATCCTTGAAATCTAGTTAAATTCTACTTGAGGACAAAGAATGTCCTCACTAATTATCCGCTTCGCAAATGATATATTGATAAAGGTCGGAATGCCCGGTTTTATCGATTATCTTATGCTTTTCGAGTTGGAATTTCAGTTGGGCCAAACCAAGAGCGCCAAAGCCGGGAAGGTCTAATAAAGAGTCGAGTCCGTTTTTGAGGGCGTAACGTAGAATATCTTCTATGATTTCTATTTTCAAGGTTGTAAGGCATTTACGGATATAGGGCGCTAAGGTGAGACGGGTAATGGGTTGGCATATCCGTTTCGCGGCATTTAAGGGAACGGGGGTAAGTGATCGGGGAGATTCGATACATAGACCGTTTTGGAGCGCCTTTTTATATAATCTTCTCAATTCGTATTCCATGTTCCTGTTCTCTATCCACAGACGTTCTATCTCAAGGTCTTGGTTCGTGATTGTTTTCTTGTATTCGGTCAGGAAGCCCATGTTTTCTTGCAAGCGGAGCGATATGACCTTATATCGGCGACAGATTCCGTCGTAGGATATACCACAACGTTTAGCTACGTCTTCTATCTTGGCTCCGGAAGTTATTTCCGTAAAGATAAGTCGGTCTTTCTTGTCGTGTATGAATGTTGATAGTTCGGCGATAATGAGTTTAAGTAGGGGAGAGATGTTTTTAAGGGATCGCAGGCAGAAAAGGTAATCATCGAATTGGGAGATGATCTCGTTTATCTCTTCTTCCTTGTCTTGGATGATAAGTTGCAGGTATAGCTTTTGTATTCCCATACGCTCGATATGGGAAATGAATTCACGCAAATTGGTCAGATCGACTAGGCGAACACCTTGCTTCACGACGTAAGATGTTATTTTTTTAGATATCGCCCATTGCTGGATTTCTTGAGATGGAAAGCCGGTGATACGAGCGGCTTCTTCAAGAGTAATAAACTCAGGCATAACTATTTGATTAAAGTAAAACTTATACTATTTATCTTTAAAAAGGGCGTTATTTGGCGTTATATTGAAGAGCTGGCCTTTCATTATAAAATAAAGAAAGGGCGATTGGCTGAAAATATTGTTGACAAAGGCTCGGCCAAGCCTCAACACTCAATAAAGTCAGCCGCACGCCCCCCTTATCTGTATACAATAATCTATCTATACTATACAGTAGCATAGATAACACGTATATCTAATAAAGGGTTGCGGGGCTTTCTCTGTGCATTGAGTGTCTCGAAAAATTTGGCCGATTTTTGTCAACTCGCACAAATATCGCACGCAACACAAGGCTTCTAACTTAAAAGCCTTTTATTGTCGCAAATATACGTATTAAAAATATTTTAGTCTATGATAATCCATACGTTTTCTATTTTATCATTGTTTTACTACCAACAAAGAAAGAATAAGTAGATAAAAACCTACGCTTTTACCTTTTGCTTTTCTGTCTTAATTACTAGCTAGGCAAATATATGATATATTCTTTAATTATAATTGATTATTAAGGAAAAAATCAAGATGGCGATCCATCAAACAGTACGAAGACTACTACCCTAAAGTCTACGGAATGACCTTACAAAATACTTTTATAGCGCAAAAAAGATTAGGTACATTGCCAAATGGCTTTTTTAGGTAGAAAGTTACCAGTTAACTAACATTTCAAAGTAAGTTAGCTTCAACGGCAAAGTAAGTTAACTTCATAAATCCGGGTTGAAATCCGCAAACGACATACAACACGCGTCTACACTCCCAACACTATATAACCGCTATGGATATTTGAAGTATTGATAATAGGCGGTTTACTTCTGTTATCCGTAACTCCAACCTTATCAGTCAACAAGCCTTTCATTAAAAGATAAGCACATCATAATGGCACGACTGTGCCATCCCAATGGCACACCATTGCCATAAGGAAGGCACAGCTATGCCACGCTGATGGCACTGTCGTGCCACGATATGGAAAATGATTGGCACTGCGGAAGTCTGTTAACTAGACAGTTAAGGATGGATAAATAATTATTCCCCTAACTTATCAAGCAACTCATACGACGGAACGAAGAAAAGAGTTCCCGTTATCGGCGTGCTGAAGTCCAGCAGACGATCCGTATTGCCTACGGGATCACCGACGAACATATTCTCCAGCATTCGTCGGGTGGTGCTGAACGTGCTGGCATAGGCGATAAAATAGGTACCGTATTCACCTTTGGAGGTATGGGCGAATGGCATGTTAGCACGGACTATTTTCAGATCGTCTCCGATGTTCGTCACGGCGTTATGAGCGTTCTTCGGTTTTTCTTCATCTGATAGCTCAACATCGTTGAATTTACGGCGACCGATGACTTTCTCTTGCTCTTCCACTGGAAGCGCATTCCATGCCACCATATCATGAATGTATTTTTGCACAAACACATAACTTCCGCCCATAAACTCGGGGTCCTCATCGATTACCGCGAAACGATAGGGGTCTTCATCCACGGCAGGATTCTCCGTACCGTCCACGAAACCGATAATCGCCTTACCGTCTCTATACCGAAAACCGTGGGTCTCATCAATCGATTCCACGACACCTCGCAGTTTCTGGTCTATAATGGAGGCGAACTCAAAGCACAGTCCCATCTGCTTACAGCGGATGTGGAATAGTAAATCCCCGGGGGTAGAAACAGCCGTAAGCTTAACTCCTTTGATCTCTTCAAACGGTTGCAATTCTTTGGGGTTTCCTTGCTCCGGAAAGAAACGTTTCCAAGCATCCGCCCCGAATCCTATCGTACAACTGAATTGCATATCAGGATAGCGATTGCGCATACTACGTATCAAAGCGGAGAAATTAGCGCACACGTCCTTTACCTTATCAATCGTGTCGGGGAGATCTTTTAGAGCATAGACAATGAAAACCGCATTCTCGCCCGGTTTTTGGGTAACATCTTGCGGATAGTTAGCGTTCAATGGATTTTGTAGAGAGTTCATAGCACATCTTTAATTATATTGTTATTATATGGATATAACTCTATAGATGCGCTCTTGTTCAAGGAAATGTAACGAAAAATGTCCTAGCGGTTATTTTTCAATATCTATTTGTAGAGACGGGGCGTGCCCCGTCTCTACAACTGGGTAGTTATTTCACCTCCACGCTGATTCTCTGCTTGATATCTGAGGCGGAGGCTCCTAGTTGGAGGATGAACTCGCCGGGTTCTACGACGAATTGGCTTTGTGCCTCACTATAGAAAGCTAAAGAGGATACGGGGATGTCCAACGTGATTCGCCGACTCTCACCGGGTTTAAGGAATACCTTCTTGAAGCCTTTTAACTCCTTGACCGGACGCATCACGGAGCAAACCGGATCGCTTACATACAATTGGGCCACCTCAGCTCCTTCACGGTCTCCGGTATTGGTTAGGGTGAAAGTCGCTTGGATCGTGTCCGCTTGATCATACGTCTTTTTATCCGTATTCAGATTGGAATAGTTGAATGTCGTATAGGATAAGCCGTAACCGAACGGATAAACGACCGGAAGCCCCTTCGTATCGAACCAGCGGTAACCTACCAAGATATCTTCCTCATAATTCACTTTCAGATCCCTGCCGGGGAAGTTGCCCAACGCATGCGCCGGAGATTGATCCAAGCTCACGGGAGTGGTGAACGGCATCTTACCGCTCGGATTCACCTTGCCGGATAATACGTCCACCAAGGCATTTCCTCCTTCCATGCCGTTGAACCAAGCCCAAACGATAGCCGGGGAACAAATATCTACGGCGGCCATATTCAACGGCGATCCGGCGATCATGACCACGATCGTACGAGGATTCGCCTTTACCACCTCTTGAATCAACTCAACCTGCCCGTATGGGATATCCATATTCAGACGGTCGAACGACTCGGTATCATAATCATGGTTTAAACCACAAACCAAAAGGGCCACGTCACTCGTGCGGGCAACCTCTACCGCCTCTTTCAATAACGCGTCGCTTTCCTGTGTCTTGGAAGAGAAAGTACCAGAGCTTTGCCCATTATTGCTACCCTCCACGAAAGTAGATAACTTCTCATAACCTTGGGCAAAACGGATATCCACCTTATCGCCCCATTTCGCACGAAGCGCCTCTAATGGAGTTACCTCGTAAACCGCCTTGATCTCGGAACTCAAGCCACCATTGGAATGTTTGCGGGTAGCGTTATCGCCAATTACCGCCAGACTCTTGATCGAGGAGAAATCCAACGGGAGAAGATTATTCTGGTTCTTCAATAAGACAATGGCTTCGGCAGCCGCGTCGTAAGTGGCTTGCTGATGCTCTTTCGTATTCATGGAGCCGGGGCCGAAACGCTTTTTCGGGTCCAAGACATTCGTCTTGATCATCACACGTAAGACATCGCCCACCTTCTCGTCCACCAAGCTCATTGGAATCTTACCAGATTTAACAGCCTCGATCAAGGGGTTGGCATAATACCAATCCTCATATTTATCGATCAGCGTGCCCATCTCCAGATCCAAGCCGGCCTCCATAGAAGGAACCGTGCTATGGGCAGCTCCCCAGTCGGTTACATATACGCCATCGAATCCCCATTCATTCCGAAGGATCTTGCGAACCAAGTAGTTATTCTCCGCGCAGAACTCCCCACGGAATTTATTATAAGCGGCCATTACCGTCAAGGCGCCTCCCTCCTGTACGGCCGCCTTGAAAGCGGGTAAATAAATCTCACGCAAGGCACGCTCGCTACATTCCACATCGACAGTCGTACGGTTTGTCTCTTGGTTATTCACGGCGAAATGCTTTACGCTGCAAGCCACGTCACGGCTCTGCAAACCCTTGATATAAGCGACCGCCAATACGGAGTTCATATAAGGGTCCTCGCTCATATACTCGAAGTTACGGCCACAAAGCGGGGAGCGAATGATATTCACGCCCGGGCCCAGCAATACGTCCTTCTTACGCCAACGAGCCTCCTCGCCCAGCACCTCGCCCCGACGGTAAGCCAACTCCGGATTCCAAGCGGCGGCGAAAGCCGTGCCGGTCGGGAAATAAGAGGCGGAATCATTTGTCCAACCCGCATATGCCCAGTCGTGGCGATTGATCTCCGCACGTACCCCGTGAGGCCCGTCGCTCAAGCTCCACTCGGGAATCCCCAGACGCTCTACTCCGGCAACATAGAATTTTGAGTTACCATGCAATAATCCGACCTTTTCCTCCAAGGTCATCTTCTTAATCAGTTTCTCGATACGTTTCTCCATTTGTACCTTCTCTTTATCCGTGACCTGCGAGCTCGCGGCAGCCGCGTTCAAGAATAGCCCGCAAGCGATCACGCCTATTATCTTTTTCATTTCCTTTTTATTTATAGGTTTATTATTGCGCTTGAATCGTTACCGTCGCCTCGGGTAAGCCCTCGGCTATGGCTTTTAAGTGGATGTCGCCTTGTCCGCCCTTGTTCCGGATCACGACCAAGGCTTTTCCATAGTAAGCTTGCCGTTTCGGTTTACGGAGGCTGTTCGGATCGTTCGGATCTCCGTTATCCGTTCCGGCGATCTCACCCGGGCCCTCCACGAAGAAACGGATCAATGGAGTAGCGTCGGGAACCCGGTTACCATCGATATCGCATACATCTACGGTTACAAACGATAGGTCCGAGCCATCCGCTTGGATGACGCTACGATCCGGTGTCAAGACCAAACGGGCCGGCTCTCCTGCCGTATGGATCTCTTTCACCAAGACCTCCTTACCCCCTAAGCGGGAGACGGCTCTCAAGGTTCCGGGCGTAAAAGGCATACGCCAAGAGACATGATAGGTACTGTCCGTTTTTTGTCGTACGCCTAGGCTCTTTCCGTTTAGGTATAGTTCCACCTCATCGGCATTGTTATAATAGGCCCAGATATCCACCGGTTCGCCTTCTTTCCAGTTCCAATGCGGGAAAATGTGCAATACGGGTTCATCCGTCCACTCGCTTTTATACATATAATATACATCCTTCGGGAAACCCGCCAGATCCACGATACCGAAGAAGCTGCTCCGGCTGGGCCACCAATAGGGGGTAGGCTCTCCCAAGTAATCGAAACCCGTCCAGACGAACAGGCCGGATACATGCGGAAGCGTCTTCACCAGATGCCAAGTCTTCTCGTGCGTAGAGCCCCAAGGTACATGGCAATTATCATAAGAGGAGCAAACATGCTCGGGAGCCTCGAAAGGCTTGTCCCACGATTCCGGACGGATATAAATATGATCAGACGGCATCTCATAATAGCCACGGGTCATCAAGGCCGAGGTAGATTCGCTCACGATCAGTTTCTTTCCGGGGAAATTCCGGAGGAACGGCTCGAAATATCGCTCATGGTAGTTGAAGCCCAGCACATCCAAGGCATCCGAGCGGAACAGATGATTCGCAGGGTTTACCTCGTTACAGCCGGCGGTAACGACCCGGGAGGTATCTAGCCGTTTCACGATAGCCGCCAGATGACGGGTGATCAAGGATTGACGGCTAAGGGTCGTATCCTTCAGCAAAGCGGGATCGATGGCATGGCCGGCATTCAAGATCAGGTTCGCCGCTTGCAGATCCAGCTCGGTAGCGTCGGCATGACTCCATTGCTCAAGTACCTCATTGCCTATACTCCACATGAAAACAGAGGCGTGATTCCGGTCACGCAAGATCTCGTCCGTCAAATCCCGCTCGTGCCACTCCGCGAAATACCGGGCGTAATCGTATGGGGACTTACGGCGTTCCCACATATCGAAAGACTCATCCTGTACCAGAAGGCCCATACGATCGCAAAGATCCAGCAACTCGGGTGCCGGGGCGTTATGGCTGGTACGGATCGCGTTCACACCCATCTCCTTCATGATCTGTAGCTGGCGCTCGATAGCCCGTGTATTCACGGCGGCACCCAGACAGCCTAAATCATGATGCAGGCAAACCCCTTTTATCTTCAAAGGCTTATCATTCAAATAAAAGCCGGTAGCGGAATCCCAACGGAACGAGCGAAGGCCGAATACCGTCTCGTAACGATCTACCACCTTACCAGCCACTTTCACTTCCGTGACGGCCGTGTAGAGCGAGGGAGAATCGGGACTCCAAAGCTTGGGATTTGGGATCGAGAACTGATGATCGACAGATGCCTCCCGCATACGGGCGTCGTAACAGGGCGTATACGGTACCCGTAATAGAGTTGTTACGGGTGCCGTAACAACTCTGTTACGGTCATCGTAAATAGAGGTAGAGATTTCGGCATCCCTATCCGCCTCCGAGCTATTCCTTATTCTCACCTCCAACGAGAAGGTAGCCTCCTCCGGCGAGATCCTCATGTCATGCACGAAAGTACCCCAGTTGTCCACATGTACCGGATTCACCTTTACTAACCATACGTTACGGTAGATACCGGAGCCTGAATACCAGCGGGAATTCGGTTGCTCGCTATTATCCGCCTTCACGACAATCACGTTCGGTTGGCTTCCATACCTCAAATAAGGCGTCAAGTCATAACGAAACGATACATAACCATTCGGACGGAATCCCAGCGAATGACCATTGATCCAGACCTCGCTATTCCGGTAAACCCCGTCGAAATCAACATAAACAACCTTACCCCGATCCGTCTCCGGAAGGGTAAATGTCTTTCGATACCAACCAATCCCGCCCGGTAGCGCGCCGCCGCCCGGGGTAGACGGGTTATCGAGGGAGAAATCCCCCTCGATACTCCAATCATGCGGTAAAGATAAGATACGCCAAGTGGAATCATCGCTGTCCGGGGATGAATAATCCTGAACGCTATCCGACAAGGCAAATTTCCAATCGTCATTCCATGGGCTACGTTCACGCACCTGCTCCCCGGTGGGGGAACAGGCGGTGAGCAATAGGCCCAGAAGCCACGCAAGTGGCCGATTCATCAGTGGTATCATTAGTGATTATATAGTTTAATTGATACTACCCAGTTGTAGAGACGGGGCGTGCCCCGTCTTAGCACAGACTGATGGGTATTATTTAAAGTTACCATTTAGAGGGGTTGAGACGGGGCACGCCCCGTCTCTACAACTAGAGGTTTACCTTGGTAAGATATTGTCACGTCCTTGCCAGCGGGGTTCTCCGGCGTGATGAGACGTACCGTGATCTGACGCTCGCGGATCATGCCCGGATAGTCGCCCTCCCGTGCGCCGATCGTGAGCGTTCGCCTCGCATCATCATAAACAAACGGGATGGTAGCGTAATTTCCTTTCTCGTAATCGTAGGTCACGCCATTATCCTCATATAAGGTGAAGGAACCGTCGGCACCGGCGTAAACAGAGACGATTAAGTCTTTCTGTTCCTCTTTCGTAGACTGGATTACCTTTCCGGTCGGTACGATAGAGCCGGCTCTCACGAACAAAGGCATATGCTCGTAAGGAGCATCCACGTCCATTGTCGTTCCGCCTTGTATACGCTTGCCGTTGTAGAAATCGTACCAAATGCCGGCCGGGAAGTACACCTCACGGTCGCGAGCCTTATACTCATACACCGGGCATGCCATGAAGGCCGGGCCAAACATAAACTGGTCGTCTATATCGTAAGTCTTCTCATCGTCCGAATAATCCATCACCAAGGCACGCATGATCGTATAATCCTCAAAATGCGTCTTGGAGGCCAAGCTATAGATATACGGCATCAATTGATAGCGCAACTCGGTATAATACTTCATCGATTGGTACGTAGGCGATCCTTCCGGAGCGATATTATAGATCTCGCGGCAAGGATATTGCCCGTGGCTACGGAACAACGGACAGAAAGCTCCGAACTGATACCAACGGTTGTTCAACTCCCTCCATTCCCTCAAATCCTCGCTACCTTCCTTAGCGGCCATATAACGGTTCTCCACGCTGAAGCCACCTATATCCATCGTCCAGTAAGGGATACCGGACATGGCGAAGTTCAAGCCGGCGCTGATCTGCGCTTTCATATCCTCCCAGCGAGTACCGATATCGCCACTCCATGTAGCGGTAGAATAACGTTGCTGGCCGGCGAAACCGGAACGGGTCAATAGGAATACACGGTCATCCGGGTTTACGCTACGTTGTCCGTCGTAGATCGCCTCGGCGTTAGCCAAAGCGTAAGCGTTGAAGTATTTCGTGGACGGGCCCAGATAAGTCGGTCCGCAAAGCGCCTTGCGATACTCGATATCCGTATTATCCTGTACGTTCGGCTCGGAAGCGTCCATCCACCAAGCGTCGATGCCCAAGGAATACAGATGCTCGTTCATCTGTTCCCAGAAAAGCTTGCGGGCTTCCGGGTTGTACGCGTCATAGAAAGAACCGATATAACCCGGATAAATCCAGTCGCAGATACTATCCTTAATCGCCTGCTGATACATAGCACCCAGTGCGTCCAACTCTTTATAATGCTCTGTCGTATAATAGAACTTCGGCCATACGGAGATCATGATACGGGCATCCTTATCGTGGATTTCCTGAATCATGCCTTTCGGGTCCGGGAAGCGTTCCTTATCAAACTCGTGGCTACCCCATGCGTCTACCGGCCAATAGCTCCAATCCTGTACGATCACATCCAAGGGAACCTGCCGCCGGCGGTATTCGTTCAAGGCGGTCAATAGCTCCTCTTGCGTCTTATAACGCTCACGGCTCAACCAGAATCCCATCGCCCATTTCGGCATGATCTGGCTCTTGCCCGTAACCGTGCGGTAACCGCTGATCACCTTATCCATGGAAGACTCTCCGTTGATGAAGTAGTAATCGATATCATCCCCCATTTCCGACCAGAAAGCCAACCGCTCCCGCTCCTCCTCCGGTAGCGGAGATAATACCTTCAAGCCGATATAAGATACATCTCCATCCGGCAACCATTCGATACGGATCGGATAACGTTTGCCCTTTTCCAGATCGGCCGTAGCCTTGTAATCATTCGGGTTCCATGCCGCACGCCAACGTTCCGGGATGATCTCCTCGTTATTCACAAATACCTTGGTATAACCGGCGTAATGTAGTTTGAAATGATAAGTACCCGTCTCTTTCGCCTCGATCTCACCCTCCCAAGTAGCGGAAGCGCTCGGCTTCGGGAAGTCTGCCGGCAGGTTCTTGATGGTTTTCAGATTCTCATAATCTACCTTATCTTCATCCCGCTGGATTAAAACGGAATTCTTCGCCTTATCCGTATAGTAGGTAGCGGTCAACGCCCCTGCCCTCCCGTCTTTTCCGTATAGACCAAAGACATCGCCCAAATCGGCGTATGGACGCTTGTCGCCGAAACGGCTCAAGGAATAGTTATGCCAAAGTACACCATACCCTTTTGAGGAAACGATAAACGGCACGCTCACCTTCGTGTTATATTGGAAAAGCTCCTCGTTCTTGCCTTTATAGTTGAACTCATCGCTCTGATGCTGTCCTAGGCCGTAAAGCCCTTCCTCGTCCTCACTCTCAAATACCTGACGTAAGGTATAGCCTTTGGTTCCTTCCACCTCGATCGGCGTAAATTCCTTGCCTCCGTTTGTCTTCTCACGAAGGATCGTGTGTCCGTTGGCGTCGGTAAAGCGAACCTCTCCGGTCTCCCGTGAAAGACGGGCCTGTGTGGTTTGCGTACTTACGATGATCGTATCCCCCGAGGTCGTTATCTGAAACGATGGGGCGGGCAACGATTTCGTGTCCTTGATCAAGTTCACTTGGTTGGAAAACTTACCATCCGGAGAGGCGATTACCCGGATAATATCATCAGAGATTACTTCCAATTTAACAGCCTTCGCCTGTCCGGAACGGATATCGGCGACCAAGCCATTCTCGACCTTCCGGTAAGCGGAATCAGTCATGCAGGAAGTCAGCAGGGAAAGCCCTAACGTGAATACCGCGATGTGTTGTTTCATATTCTATAGATTCTTTAATTATTTCCGATCAGCAATGAGTCCGAACAGGTTTTTCCATACAAGAAAAATGGTTCTTCATTCGTTGGCAAAATTAAAGGGTTTGCGGCGGACAGGAAGCCATAAATGTTTTGGGTTACGGGGAGAACCGTAAAAAGGTAGGGGAAGAATGTTTATTTTAAGGGGATATTTTGTTATATCCCCTAATTACGTGGCATTTATTTAGAAGAAGTTTATTTATGATAGTCAGAGGGAAGCCTTCCGAACTCATCCTTAAAATACTTCCGGAATAACTTCACATCATTGAAACCGCACTCCAGCGCGACCTCATTGACCCGCATCTGGCTCTTCTCCAATAACTGCGCCGCACGCTTCAAGCGCACCGTACGGATCAACTCCACCGGAGTCTTACCCGTGATGGAAAGGCATTTCTTGTAGAAGTTCACACGACTCATGCCCATCTCCCGGCTCAACCGTTCTACAGACAACTCCGGATTGGCGATCTGCTCCTCGATATAGGCGATGGCCTTACGCATCAACTCCTCATCCATGGAGCTAGCTTGTACCTCCGTCAAGGCGATGCCCATGGTAGAGGACTGCATAAAGGCCTTTTGCATCTTCTTCTTCATCTCGATCAAATGCCGCACCTTCAAGAGAAGCATCTCCATATTGAATGGCTTACTGATATAATCATCCGCACCGGCTTCCAGACCGACCAGTTGGCTATCTTTAGCGGACTTTGCCGTCAGTAGGATCACCGGGATGTGGGAAGTCCGGATGTCTCCCTTGATCCGGCGGCATAAGGTGATACCGTCGGTGATAGGCATCATCACGTCGCTGATCACCATATCCGGCAGCTCCTCCGGAATGAGTTTCCACGCATCTTCTCCATCCGCCGCCGTGAGTACCGAATAAACGCCACTCAAGCTTAACTTCATAAATTCCCGGAAATCCGTGTTATCGTCTACGACCAGCAACGTAGGTCTTCCCGCCGGAGACGCATCCTTATCGGCGATCTCCGCATGCTCCTCAACCGGAGGCAAGATATCCCCTTCGGCAATTCCTTCCGGAGCCGAGATAATATCTTGGTTATCCAAGGGGATCACCGGCAGCGTAACCGTAAACGTACTACCCGCTCCCGGCTCGCTTTTCACGGTTATCGTCCCATGATGCATCCGCACGAATTCCCGGCATAGGTGCAGGCCGATACCCGTACCTACCACGGGATTTCCCTTATCCGGGGAAGACACCTGATAAAAGCGATCGAAGATAGCTCCTTGTTTATCCGCAGGAATACCGATACCGCTATCCGACACCTCGATAACCAGTTTGTTCTCTCCCTCCTTCTCCAACCGCAAGCTAAGCGTCACCGAGATAGTACCTCCCTCCGGCGTAAACTTAAAAGCGTTACTCAGTAGATTAGAGACGATCTTGAAGACCTTATCCGTGTCAAACTTCATCGGGAGAGACGTGAAGACCGAGGAGAAAGAGAAATGAATCCGCTTTTGCTCCGAAAGCTCCTTGAAGGAATAAGCCACGTCACGCACGAACGGGACAATATCGCCGGTAGACAAGACCAAGCTATCCCCTTGCATATCGATCTTGCGGAAATCCAATAACTGGTTCACCAATTTAAGCAACCGGTCGGCGTTCCGGTAGATCAACTTCAATATTTGCTGGGATTCCAAGTCTTTCTCCGTTTTCATCAACTTCTCCAAAGGAGTCATGATCAATGTTAGCGGCGTACGGAACTCATGGCTTACGTTCGTAAAGAAACGAAGCTTCATCTCGTCCACCTCATGCTGCTGACGCACAGTAGCCCGTTCTTGCTCCTCCTCCAACTTCTTTTGCTGGATACGGAAAATAAAACGTATCACGCCATACGCCAATAATATACCAGCTATGATATACAACGCTATTGCCCATCCGGTAGCCCAGAACGGAGGCAAGATCGTGATCTGCAAGCTCGTGATCTCCTTGCTCCAAATCCGGTCGTTATTCATCGCCTTTACCTTGAAAGTGTAAGTTCCCGGGTTCAAGTTCGTATAGGTAATACGACGTTCCAAGGCGCTTACGGTAGTCCATTCCGAGTCGAAGCCCTCCATCTTAAAAGCATATTTATTCTTCAAAGGAAGGAAATAGCAACAAGAAGAGATGGTAAAGGAGAAATTACGTTCCGTATAATTCAGTTTCAATTGCTTGGTACAGGTGATATCTTTATCCAAAATCACATGCCCGTCATACGCCTCTCTCGCCGTTATCGGGACATTATTCACCATAAGTCCGGTTATCACCGCCGGTGGAGCATAGCTATTATAACGTATCCGGGCAGGATCAACGAAGGTAAGACCGTTTGTCCCGCCAAACGCCAACTCACCCGTTTCCAGTCCGCAAGCGCTATTCACGTTAAACACACGTCCTTGAACGCCCTCATTCTCATCATAGCTATTCCAATCGAACGTATAATTATTATCCGTATCCCGATTCGGAACGATATTCAATAAGCCGTTCTTCGTTCCCACCCAAACCGTATGATATTTATCCTCCAGAATAGACATGATGCTGTTATCCGGTAATCCGGAAGAATGGTTCAACCGATACATCTTATCATTCAACCTATCATATATATGTAGCCCATGATTACTCCCGATCCATACCCATTGACGGCTATCACAAAATACGACATTGATGATTTGATCCTCAAACACGGAACGTCCATCCTTCGTGCCGTTAAAAGAAGTAACAGCCCCCGTCTCCGGGTTGATCCAGTTCACTCCTAAAGAAGTTCCAACGACAATATTCCCCTTCTCATCCCCGGAAAGGCTATATACGATATCCGAGTTAATCGCATTCTCCTTATCCCCCATGCGATAATACGTCCATTTCCCGGTAGATTGATCCAAGCAATCCAGGCCGCCTTCCAACGTACCGATCCACAAACGATTCTTGGCATCGACATACAAACTATACACGCTATTATTGGATAAGCCGTCCTTACTGCCCGGGATATCCCGATAATGCTTGAAACGTTTCCCGTCAAAACCGGTCAACCCCTCCATATAAGTACCCAGCCATAACTTGCCATCCAAATCTTTCGCCATACTAATCACGACATCGCCGGAGATAGCGTTCTCGCTTTCCCGCCCCGCCCGGTAGCGGACATACTCCCCGGTTTCCCGATCGTAACGTAATAGGCCGTTTCCGCTAGTACCGATCCACAGATCCCCTTCTTTATCTTCTACGATACAATTAAAGTCATTGTTAAAGATATCCCGCATCAACTCCAAAGGGTACCGGATAGTCTGGAATTTAAAAATGCTCTCATGATAATAGTTGATGCCGTTTTTATAAGTGCCGGCCCACATAATCCCCGTATCATCCCGATACAAGCAGATCACGCTATTCTGGCTCAAACTCGTTTGGTTAAACGGGTTATTTCGTATATAACGCATCCGGTCCAGACGTTTATCCAAGATATTGATACCGCCATGATCGGTAGCGATCCAGATATTACCGTTCATATCCTCCGCCACGTCACGCACCATTATAGAGGATAAAGCGACCGGGGTTTCGGTCGTATAATGTTTCCACTCCTTGCTTTTGGGATTTAGGCGAAAGAGACCTCTACTATATCCGGGATTTAAGAAAAACCACAGATCCCCGTCACTATCGGCGAACACATAGAATAACTGGGCATTCGCATATTGAGTCAGATACTCATCCCGATAGACAGGTTCTCCGGATGCCTTATCGATCCCCTCTACCACTCCCGAGGTATGGACTACATATAGACGATCGCCCACGTCACTCATATCACAAACCCGGCCATCCTCTTTATTTAGCGGATACGAATAAATCTTTCCCCTCGCTTGATCATAACGGCAAAATTCATTCGTATAGGTAGCGAAATAGAGTTGTTTATCATTGTCGACAAATATCTTAGCGGGAGGATTCTCTAGACGTAAGCTATCTAATATTTCCTTCTCCGGAATAAAACGGTCATTACCGGGCTCATATACGCAAAGTTGGTCCGTATTATAGGTAATCCAAATACGCCCATCGGCGGTTTCTTGAAGCTCGGAGACATGCTCCTCCCTAAAAGGCAACCCGCTTTCCTTGTATTTATAATGCTTAAACTCATACCCATCAAAACGGTTCACCCCAGAAGTGGTACCCAACCACATAAACCCCTTCCGGTCTTTCAGGATACAAGTGATCTCATTGGAAGACAGACCGTCCTGTACTCCCAGACGGTTGAAAAGAATATCTTCCGCCGCTAGTCCGGATCCCAACATTCCCCAAGACAGGATCATTATAATACAGAGTAGAGTTTTCGTTTTCATACTTAGCAAATATAGATATTTCCCGAGAACGAACCAAACCAACCTGTATCTAATTCTGCTGCAACGCGGGTTGCAGTAAACATACACGTAAAGTATCTATATATAAGAACATGATTATTAAAAATTATCCCGTACATTTGTCTTTCGATTGGAATAGAAATGAATAAGGCGCAATGATTGTTGTAAGAGATTTTGACAGACTGAAAGGAAAGGAACTGGTAGCTACGATCGGATTTTTCGATGGTGTGCATCTAGGACACCGTTTTTTAATCGACGAGATGAAAGAGATAGCCAAAGCACGTAACCTGCCATCGGCCGTAATCACCTTCCCGGAACATCCCCGGGCCGTATTGCATGCGGATTACCAACCGAAGCTATTAAATTCTTTCGAGGAAAAGTTACAGCAATTAGAGACTACCGGAGTAGATTATTGCATCGTATTGGATTTTACGATCGAGCTATCCCGGCTCTCGGCCAAGGAATTCATTACCTCTATTTTAGCGAAGAGCCTGCATGTAAAGACCTTATTGATCGGATATGACCATCGTTTCGGGCACGATCGGACGGATGGCTTCGAGCAATATGTCGTTTATGGCACCGAATGTGGTATCGAGGTGCTGAAGGCATCTCCCTATGACGAAGGGAATACGGCCGTCAGCTCTTCCGAGATCCGGAAATTACTTCAAGCCGGAAATGTAGCGGAAGCCGCTTATTTACTGACCTATCCCTATCAATTGCTGGGCCATATCGTCAGCGGCTATAAAGTAGGACGCACGCTAGGATTTCCCACGGCGAATATACGGGTAGATGAGCCTTTTAAAGTCATTCCGGGTATTGGCGTATATGCCGTATGGGTGGAGGTGGAAGGCGAACGATATAAGGGAATGCTTTATATCGGTGACCGTCCGACACTCAATAATGGGAAGGACATATCCATGGAGGTCAATATTCTGGATTTCTCCGGAGATATCTACAATGATAGCATTCGTGTCTCATTCGTTCAATACGTACGCAGAGACATCAAATTCGATTCCTTAGAAGAATTGAAAGCCCAACTGGAGAAAGACAGATGCACCGTAAATAATTTATTATAATATGGAAAGATATTACGAAGCGATTGATTTATTAAAAGGCATGATCTCCCGTCCGTCTTTCAGCCGGGACGAGACCGCCGTAGCGGATTTCCTGCAAGCAGAATGGCAAAAGGCCGGACAAAAGGTGTTCCGCAAAGGCAACAACCTGTGGATCATCGCCCCGGATTTCGATTTCGGTAAACCGACCCTTTTACTCAACTCCCATATAGACACCGTCAAGCCCGCTTCCGGTTGGACCAAAGACCCGTTCACTCCCGAAGAGACCGAGGATGATCAATTATATGGACTGGGCAGTAACGATGCCGGGGCGAGCGTAGTCTCCCTCTATGAAGCCTTCTGCATCTTAAGCGAGAAAGAGCAACCTTATAATCTAATCTTCCTCGCGTCTTGTGAGGAAGAGGTATCCGGGAAGAATGGCATTGAAAGCGCATTGGCCGAGCTTCCTCCTATCTCCTTCGCTGTCGTAGGTGAACCCACGGGTATGCAACCCGCCGTAGCCGAGAAAGGGTTAATGGTACTGGATTGCACCGCTATCGGAAAGGCCGGACATGCCGCACGTAATGAGGGCATCAATGCCATCACTTTAGCGATGAAGGATATAGAATGGTTCAGCACCTATCAATTCCCGGAGAAAAGCGACTTCCTCGGACCGGTGAAAATGACTGTCACCATCATCCATGCCGGTACGCAACACAATGTCGTTCCCGATAAATGCGAATTCACAGTAGATATTCGCACCAACGAATTTTATACGAACGAACAGTTATTCGAGCTAATCAAGGAAAAGGTTCATTGTGAGATCAAGGCCCGCAGCTTCCGCCTTAGCTCCACCCGCACGGATCTGGATCATCCTTTTGTGCGACGGGCGATCTTGATGGGAAAAGAGCCTTTCGGCTCTCCTACGCTTAGCGACCAAGCCTTGATGCGTTTCCCCTCCGTAAAGATAGGGCCGGGAAACTCGGCACGTTCCCATTCCGCGGACGAATACATCAAGGGACCGGAGATCCGGGAAGCGATCGATACCTATGTAAGGTTACTGAATGGATTACAACTATAGCTTATGTTAAAAAAGATACTGGGGACAATAGGCTCGCGTTATCTGATAGCCTTCCTTAACCTAGCGCTGATCTTCATCAACGCAAAGGTACTGGGAATCGAGGGCGTGGGGATGATCGGGTTGATCGTGGCCTCGGTAAATATAGCGGTAATCGTCAACGGGATTTTATGCGGGAATACGATTGTCTATTTCATGAACCGTTACTCCATGCGGACAATTTTCCTTCCCGCATATCTGTGGACACCTATCGGCTCTTCCCTAGCTTGCGGCTTCATGTATCTTACCGGGCTTTTACCCACCGGCTATCGGCTGGATATCTTCTTGTTGGCGATCTTGAGCTCTACGGTAAACGCCAATGCCCGCTTCTTGTTGGGTAAAGACAATATCAAAGGGTTTAATCTCACGTTTATATTGCAAGGAGGACTGCTATTTTTCGTCTTACTCTATTTCTATTATATATTGAAGCGCCCGGACGTACGGTCGTATGTCTGGGGATTATATGTCACGAACGGCATAGCCTTTATTGCCAGCCTATCGATGCTTGTTCCTTATTTCTTAAAGGAGACATCCCGGTCTTCCGGCAAATCACTCTACGGTCTATTAAAAGAAATGTTTGCCTACGGCCTGTGGGCCGGTGCGGACGGGTTGGCGGAAACCTGTACTACCCGACTCAATTATTTCTTGATACAACGTTTCGCCGGGTTGGGAAGCGTAGGCTTGCTAGATGCTGGGACCAAGATCTCCGAGAGTGTATGGAATATTAGTCGCAGCGTAAGTTTCATCGAATACAGTAGCGTGGCCAAGACCTCAGAGGCAACGGAACAAAAACGTATTACCTTACAGCTTTTCAAATTGACCTTTTGCGCTTTAGCCCTCGTGATGGGATGTATCCTATTGGTACCGGAATGGATATATACGGATTATCTTTTCAGCGCCGAGTTCAAAGGCATACGTAAAGTGATAGGCGGATTATCGATCGGAATCGTAGCGTTAGGCTGCAACAGCATCATCAGCCATTATTTCATCGGCAGCGGAAAGATCCGGTACAGTACGGCAAGCTCGTGCGTAGGGCTTATTGCCTTATTAATCTCCGGCTTTTTACTCATCCCGTCTTACGGGGTCGTAGGTTCCGCTATCACGACCAGTATCGCCTTTACCTCTATGCTGGTTTTCTCATTGACGGTCTTCTCCCGGCAAACACTTACACGCTGGAATGAGTTCCTTCCGAACAAAAAAGACTTCCAAGCTTGCAGAATTCATATACAAAAATCCTTGTAATTCTATCACGAATTTTATCGATAACGCCATCAAGTTCACGGAAAAGGGGACAATTACGCTTGAAATGATTTCGTGCAAGATACAGGTCTCGGGTTATCAAAACATGGACTGTACCTTATAAACAAACTCCATCCAAACCCAATAACGGATCGCTTTTCCTAAGAACATGGAGATCGCCACGACCCATATATTAGCCCGCAAGAAACCTAGAGCGACAGCGATAAAATCACCGATACCGGGAAGAAAAACAAAGAAGCCCATCCAAGAGCCTTTTCCCTTGATCCAATCCTGCACCTTCTGTAGTTTTACCGGATCGAGTTTGAGGTATTTCTCGATCCACTCTACCTTTCCCAGCATCCCCAGCCAATAGCAGCTCATTCCACCTAAGAAATTACCAAGCGTAGCAGCGATCATGCAAGGCCAATATGCCGAACCCGCCAATAATACACCCGTCAATACGACCTCGCTGCTAAACGGTAAGATCGTGGCCGCTAAGAAAGAGGCGATAAACACCCCGATATACCCGTAGGCTATAAGAAATTCCATATACGTATCATTAATAATGCGATAAACATAACTACCGAGAAATGGAACAGCCAAAAGATATATTTCCCCCGGTTCACCGTAAAAAAATGGGCGATCAAGATAGACGCCGGTACACAGGCCATTTCCAGAAATTCCTCGGACGACTGCTCATAGATAAAGAACAATCCAAACGACCAAATGGCCATGACAATCAGAAAAGAAAGAAACTGACGAGTACGCAAATTATCCTCATACTCATGTGTAACGATGTTTAATGAGGCAATGATCGTTAATCCCGCCACTAAAACAATCTGTATCCAATCTATAATTCCCGTCCCTAGTACCGCAAGGAAACGGATCTTGAATAAGGAGGTGAAAGGTATGGTAAATGCCGTGAAATCCCATTCCCAGACACACCATCCGAAAACAAACCAATAAACCGTCAAGATTCCGAACAAGGAAGCGACAAAGGTCCGGATATTCAATGTCCTGAAATTATACATCCCCAGCCAAAACAGCGGCAAGAACCAAAGGATGTGTATCCACAACAGACTTCCGATACTGATAATCAAGGATGCGTTATAAGCCTTATCCGTAGCGTCCGGGTCATGATAAGAGGTAAATAACTGATAAAGGGCCAATATCAAACAAAACACCCCGACAGATGTTGATTTCAAGGGAAAGAAATCCGGGTTTGTACTTGTCAACAAGGCATAGAAGAGAAAGGGAAGCAATGTCTTCTCACGAATCAACATCAACGCATAGTTTACCCGATGCACCAGAAACGCACCACCGGCCATCAGCAAAAAACCGATCAAATAGGTAAACAACTTTCCCGGAAAAACCAGACAAAGGGCATTCCATAAAGGAGGAGCCGTCACCTCTCCATACACGGGATAACCTACCGAATCCACATACCCCACGATCCAACAAAAAATACAAGCGCAAAGCATGTACAAATGGGTCATAGGTGTCGCTATAGTATATCTACGTCCGTAATATGAAGTTGTTCCTCTTGCCATATACCTTATTCTTTCATATTCACATCCTAAAGGAATGAAATAAGTAGCAAAGGTATGAAAATATAACAAGTAAACTGCATCGGCCAACAAAGTTTACTAACCTTGTCATTTCAATTAACTGATTTGGCCGATGCAGCTAACAGACTTGGTCAATGCAGCCAACTGCAAATTAGCTATGTCTTTTTACCATATCACTTAAATATTATATTTACATTTGAAAAATATTCTCACAGAGCGTTGCATTGTTCAAAAAGAAACGTATATTTGTGTTGTCTGGCTAAAGAGCGGTCAGAAAAATAAAAAGAAAGCGTTTTTTGCTTTATCCTTGGTTCGAAGTCTGGAAAATTTCAAGCAAGGAGGATGAAGACAATGTAGCGCTCATTCTGTTAGTGCATGTACACGGCAAGCATTCGCTATGCCAATACATAACTTTACAGCGTGGGAATATTGTTTACTTATTCATCCTTGCAAGGTATTTCCAGACACCCGAATCAGATGAATAGAAAACAAGTCTCACGCTTACTTTGTTTTAAACCTAAAAATTTATATTACCCATAGGAGACAGAGGGAACTTTATTCAGGAAAGGACTTATGGGTACACAACGTCGGTGTTATGAGATCCAAGCCAACGTATCCCACTTGTAATTCAGGATCAAGAGGTACTCCCTCTAACAATTCATGTAAACAATTGCTCAAAGCCCTCACGGCTACTTTGTTAACGTTAAGAATAAGCCCTTAAACGTATGTTAAATTGATTATTTATGAGCAAGATTTAATATAGAGAAAACCATATAAAAGCGCTTAGATTCAAAATCTTTCTTACTATGCAACTCTAATGTAATCTACTTGTCACATGAATAGTCGTACTTTGTAATAGCTAAAAATTAAAACGATTTATGAAAAATTGCAAACATGTAGTCCCTATTCTGGGAGCCTTTTGCTTGATGGCATCTTTATCCTTTATGCCAAAGGAAGCTTGGGCAGAGTCTTCATTAGCACCTATCAGCCAGCAACAAGGCAGTTATCAGTTAACCGGTACCATCCTCGATGGAATGGGTGAACCTGTAATTGGAGCCAATGTATTGGTAAAAGGAACAACGAATGGAGTAGTAACAGACTTAAATGGGAAGTTCAGTTTACAAGTAAAGCCAAACGACATTCTACAAATCAGTTATATCGGTTATAATTCACAAGAAGTGGCAGTCAAAGGCCAACATACACTTAATATTACCCTGAAAGAAGATGTGGAATCTTTAGATGAGGTAGTGGTAGTTGGTTATGGGACAATGAAGAAGAAAGACCTAACCGGCTCTGTGAGTAGCGTGAAGGCAGATGAGCTGACAGCCTTTACCGTAGCCAACCCAGTACAGGCTTTACAAGGAAGAGTTCCCGGCGTAGTACTCTCCCAAAATACAGGTGATCCTTCCGGAGACTATTCTATTAGGATACGTGGAGTAAACTCTATCAAAGGTGACAACTCACCCCTATACATTATCGATGGTATTCCTGCCAGCACAGCCTCTATCAATACCTATGATATTGAATCTATGGAAATTTTGAAAGACGCATCCGCTACTGCCATCTATGGTTCACGTGGTGCTAATGGTGTCGTGATGATCACGACCAAGAAAGGGAAAAGTGGAAAAGCGAAAGTCTCATACGATTTTGAATATGGATTCCAAAAGCAAATCAAGAAACTGGATTTGATGGATGCCCAAGAGTGGGCCCGTTTTTATAACGAATACCTTGTAAACGCAGAGATACTGGAAACCGCTCCCTTTAGTGAAGCTGACATAACCGCCATGGGGAAAGGTATGGACTGGCAAAAAGAGTTCTTTCAAAATGCTCCCATTATGAATCATAACATCAATGTATCTGGAGGTACCGATGACCTAAAATATTTTGTCAGTGGCTCTGCCATGACTAAAGATGGTTTGATCCCGAACAGTTATTATAACAAGTACAATTTGCGTAGTAGTTTGGATATGACTATGAGCAAGATGATAACCGCTTCCGTCAGTATGGGCTATAGTATGATTAACCAGATGAACCAGTCTGATGGAGGTGGTAATGGCGGTTCATCTATGATTGGTGCTGCTTACTCCGCCTCACCAAACTTTTATCCTTATGATGAGAATGGAGATTATAAAGATCTACGCTCTTGGTACAGCTGGTCTAGCCATGAGATCAAGAACCCTTTATGTATGGCTTATGAGTCCACTTATAAAACCGTGACAAATCTGACCAACATCAACGCCGCCTTGAACTTCAATCCGATTAAAGGCTTAAGCATACGGACCAGTTTCGGATTGGAAGGATCTGATGCCCGCTACGATGGTTACACCACCAAAAAGTATATTTACAAAAATAATACTGCCGATGTCAACCACAAGCGTAGTACGAACATCATTAACGAAGATATCGTGACCTACGATTTTTCGTTAAACAACATCCACAGTTTTAACGTAATGGGCGGCTTTACTTACCAACAAAATGTTTACAAATCGATCGCAGCCTCAGGCAACACTTTCTTGAGTGACGTTCAAGAAACGAACAACCTGTCATCAGCAGGAACAGCCAACACACCAAGTACAAACTACAGCAAATGGGTCTTGATGTCTTATCTTGGGCGTATCAACTATAGTTTATTAGGACGTTACCTCGTAACAGCCAGTTTCCGTGCTGATGGATCAAGCCGCTATTCGGAAGGATCAAGATGGGGATATTTCCCTTCTGGTGCTGTGGCATGGCGTGTGTCTGAAGAGCCTTTCATGAAAGAATTTGAAAGTATTTCAAACATGAAGTTGCGTGTTGGCTATGGAAAGACAGGCTCAACAGCTATTGATCCCTACATGACACAAAATCTACTAACCACAGGCAAGACTGCTACTGGAAGCGAGAACGTACCTTACTACTCACCCAGCAGTACCTATCCAGAAGATCTGAAATGGGAGACGACCTCGCAATGGGATGCCGGCGTGGATTTGGGATTCTTTAAACAACGTCTACGTATTACCGCAGACTACTATTATAAGAAAACCACGGATCTACTGAATACAGTATCACTTCCTTCATCATCCGGTTACAAGTCCACCGTACGTAACATCGGTAGTATAAGCAATCAAGGCGTCGAATTATTGATCGAGGGTGATGTGGTACAAAACAAGGACTTTGGCTTAACCTTACAGTTCAATATAGCTCATAATAAGAATCGCGTCGAAGAATTAGCTGATGGTAAAGATATCCTTGGCACAACTTATAGCAACTATGGATCTGGTTCCATCACAATTATCCGTGAAGGTGAGCCATTAGGAGCTTTCTATGTCTACAAAGACACTGGTTTAGACGAGAACGGTTCTTTATCTTATGAGGATATGAACGGAGATGGCCAGTACACCGATACGGAAGACCGTTACATCGCAGGTTCTCCTTTCCCTGATTTTACATATGGTTTGAACTGTGGTATCCGCTATAAGAACTGGGACTTCAACTTCTTTTTACAAGGCAGTCAAGGTAACGACGTGTTTAACTTGAGTGAGATGCGAAACTACAGCTATGGCCAAGGCATGAATATTGAGCGTAAAGTATACTACGAGAGTTGGCGAGAAGGTCAAGACAACAGTCATGCTGCCTATCCCAAGATCAATGCCGTTGGTTCACTGAAATACTCTGACCGCTTTATCGAGAATGGTTCCTATCTGCGTCTAAAAAACATCAGTTTAGCTTACAATCTGCCATGTGACAAGTGGGCTACCAAAAATTGGCTAAACGGTATTCGTATCTTCGTTAGCGCACAGAACTGGTTGACATTAACGAAGTATAAAGGTGTAGATCCTGAAGTTAGCTCAAAAGGCAGCGACGTGAATGCAGGTATAGACCATTTGACTTATCCAAACAGTAAAACCCTTTCCATGGGTGTGAGTGTTAAATTTTAAAATAAGCGAAAACAATGAGACATCTAATAATAATAAGCGCAATGGCCGGAGTTACTCTACTAACAGCTTGTGACAACGCCTTAAATGAGACCGATTATACTTATTCGATCTCAAGCGAGACATTTTATAATACTGTAGAAGAAGCAAATGCTGCGGTATTAGCACCGTTAGACGCAATGCGGTCAGCCTATAATTCAAACTTCTTCGCCACATTAGAGATCAATACAGAATATTGTTATCCAAAAGGAGTTTATCAAACATACAAACAATACAATGGCTTTGTGAACGCAACACATATGAACCGGAGTGATTCAAACTGGCAGAGCCTCTATAAGGCTATTATGTTCTGTAACACCGCTATCGAGCGGATACCTAACGCTACAAAGATGACCGAAGAGGAAAAGTTGGCCTATCTGGGAGAGTTACGCTTTTTACGAGGCTTCAACTACTTTAATCTCGTGAAATACTGGGGTGGTGTACCTTTGAAAACAGATAAAAATATCACAGAGTGGAATATTCCCAAGAGTAGCAAAGAAGAAGTATACAACTTCATAATCGAAGATTTAAAATATGCTTTAGATAATTGTCCTGACAAAAAACGTTATTTGGCTACTCCAGATAAAAATACCGTACGGGTCTGCCTAGCAGATGTATATATGCATACAGGAGATTACATCGAGGCAAAAAAGCTAAGTGGAGAAGTGGTGAACAGTGGTACATACCAATTAGTACAAGTTGCGGAACCACGTGACTTTGACAAGGTATTTGGCGCAGACTTGACCACCTCTACAGAGGAGATATTCTACATCAAGACTTCACGTATTGATGGTAAGACATGGGACTACCTATCCTATACCTCACATCCAAAGTATGAGTTCGTTCCCGGTAAAACCATGTTAAATGGTAACGGCTATTACACGCACTATACAGACCTGCGTAACCATATCATCAAGAGCTGGGACACGAATGACCTACGTTACGGTATGAACATAGGTTTTTATGTATTCGGCAAAGACGCTTACGGTGAATATACTTGTCTACTCACAAAATATACGGATCCGAACGCACAAGGTAATGGCGCAAATGTATCTATTCCTTTGATCCGCTATACAGATGCTATGCTGATCTACAGTGAGGCTTGTGCCCGTGTTGCCAATACCCCAACTATGGAATCCATTGAAATGTTAAACCAATTGCGCCGACGTGCCTATGGCAAAGATCCTAAAGTACCTAATGCTGAACTGGACTATAAGTTGAGTGATTACGCCAGTATGACCGCTTATATGGATTTACTATTAAAAGAAGAGACTTATGAACACTTCAATGAGGCAAAGCACTGGGACTTCATAGTCCGTCAAGGTCGTGCTCAAGAACTGGTAGGTAAGTACTTTAATGTGGAGACCGGTGAATATACACAGATTCAAGAACGTCATTATTTATGGAAAATACCAGACAGCGAATTCAATTATAACAAAGCAATGGATCAAGTTAAAGATCAGAATCCGGGTTATACCAGCTCCAATTAAAAAAGAAAAAGATAAATTTGTAACAAACCAGTCCCGGGTTACTTACGCCCGGGACAAAACAAATCAGATATATTATGAACAGAAACAAATTTTTAAAGACATTATCCGCAGTCTGCATCTCCACTCTCTTAATCTCTTGCGGACAAAAAAAAGAACAGAAACCATTACGTCTACTCTACTGGAATATACAAAACGGTATGTGGTGTGGACAAGATGATAATTACGAGAAATTCACGACTTGGGTAAAACAACAAGATCCTGATATTTGCGTATGGTGTGAGGCTCAAAGCATCTATAAAAATGGTACCGCGGATCCTTTGGATTCCCAAGAACGTTTTCTGGTAGATAATTGGGGAGTATTAGCCAAACGGTACGGACACCCTTACTGGTACATAGGCGGACATCGGGATAATTACCCGCAGGTCATCACCTCTAAGTATCCGATCGAAAATATAAAAAAAATAATAGGTGAGGAGCCAAACCAAGTAGTAACCCACGGTGCCGGTTGGGCAAAGATCATTGTAGACGAAAAGGTTTTAAATATAGTAACACTACACACATGGCCACAACAATGGGCTTTTCGCACTGAAGACCAAGAAGCAAGTAAAGCTGAAAACGGTGGTGATAAATACCGTCGCATGGAAATAGAGTATATTTGTAAGCACACCATTGGTACTAGCACGAATGCTACCAACGAATATTGGATGATGATGGGTGACTTCAACAGCCGCAATCGCACAGACAACGCCATCTATCGATATCCGGAAGATAGTCCTAAGTTTTTGACGCAAGACTATATCGCTCAAGAAACACCTTATGTAGATGTCATCGCTAAGAAGTATCCAAATGAATTTAAGACAACAACCGGTAAAGAAGCCCGCATTGATTACGTATATTGTACACAGCCTTTGTTTGACATAATCCAGTATGCAGACGTAATTACAGATGAGTACACGAAGCCTGTACGTGACCCGAAAGAGCTATCTAATTTCTGGTGGCCATCCGATCATCGTCCGATTATTATTGATTTTGATCTGAGTAAATTAAAATAATACTATCAATAATCTTACCCAAGCTTACAAACTTCAATGTAAACTTGGGTAAGTATAAGCTACTTATTTAACGATCTGATACGAACCCGCACGATACTCGTGAGCTTGGCTTTCGCCCGGAAGTGTCACGAGAGCGACCGCTCCTTCGGGAATGGTGAAATCCCAAATCCACTGGTCTCCCTCATACTTCCAAGAGCTCTTGATAATCCCTGCCGCCGAATTGTACTCCGCGTTTACGAACTCCAGACGCTTATCGGGAATCGGCTTCATGATAATGCGCTTGAATCCTGGCTCCGACGTATCCGCAGAGATACCAGCCATGGTCTCCCACATCCATTCACATACACATCCATAGGCATAGTGATTAAAGCTGTTCATGCCTTGCGGTCCCATGCCTTTATCAAGCATATAGCTATTCCAACGCTCCCAAATCGTTGTCGCCCCATTATCTACCGAATACAGCCAACTCGGATTCTTGCGCTGGAAAAGAAGCTCGTAAGCGATATCGCTCATTCCATTCTCCGTAAGCGTAGGCATCAGGATAGAAGTACCCAAGAAACCTGTCTGAAGGCAATTGCCATGCTCGGCGAAGTTGTCACGCAGTCGTTTCATCATGTTCTCCTTGGCTACCCCTTCGACCAGCTTGTTCTTCAAGGCGAATAGGGCAGGCGTCTGCATGGTATTGAATATCGCCGTCTTAAATTCTCCGTCAACATTCAGGAATTTATCCAATATATACTGTTTCGCTAGAGCAGCCATCGCTTCGTATTTCTCGGCATCCCGTCCCGTCGCACGAGCCATATCGCTCATCATTCCGGCATCTATAAGCCAGTAATTCGCACTTAGATAATTCCAATAATCATAGGCTTCCGGAAGCGTTCCGGATCCATCCTTCGCTGTATGTCTGCCGCTGCAACTCTCAAGCGGCTCGTAACTGAGCCAGTCGGCCCACTGGTAATTGCCATTCTCCGCGCTGAGGGCATGATGGTCATACTTGGTCTCGTTGATATGATTGAGATATTTCTCCATCGCCGCCCAATTCTCATCGATAATCTGAGTGTCACCAAATTGTTTCCAGACAACCCAAGGCACGATAACTCCCGCGTCCGACCAGCCCAAGCGGTTCATATCAGTAGGAGACGCACCGTATTGAGCCAATGGAGCGACACCGGGATACGCACCGGTTGGTGATTGTGTGTCACGCATATCACGCATCCATTTATGGAAGAAATCAGCGGTATTGGCAAAGAAAGTACCAGTCTCAGCAAATACCTGCGTGTCGGCGGTCCATCCCAGCCGTTCGTTGCGCTGCGGACAGTCGGTAGGAACCGAAAGGTAGTTGGAACGTTGTCCCCATAGGGTATTTGAAATCAACTGATTGACTAGTTTGTTGCCGGTCGTTATTGATCCGGTCTCCATCTGTTGGGTAATCGAGGAGACAGGAATCGACTGGATCGACCGGATACGTACCTCCTGATCGGCCGTGATCGATACGAAGCGATAACCATAGAACGTGCGAAGAGGGCGATAGGTCGTATAGTCCTTATGATCCGCAAAGGTATAGTCGAGTAACATCCCGGTATCCGGAGTGCGTAGATTCAAGCGATGGCAACTACCTTCAGGCCCATCCATTCCTCGGCTCTTCGCACCATTTCCATCGTTCAATATCTCAGAAGGACGACAATTTAGTTGGGTACCCTCCTTTGCCATGAACTCGAAAGCAGGAACCGCCGCGCAATTCTGGCCAAAGTCCACGACAAGTGTCTCGCCCGGATGAACCACCATTTCCTCGCCAGCCGCATATTCTTTCGTTATAACAACCTTTCCATAAGCATCTTCACTCTCTCCGGTGACCCCTTTCCATAGATAGGCCTTTTGAGGAGAAAGCGCCAAATCTTCACGAAAATAGACCTCACCTCCATTTGAAGGAAGTATCTCTCCCTCAAATTCCGTATTCTTTTCCGGTGTCGAAAGCTTATCGAGCGTATCGTATCCCGGTAACTCACGGGCATCATATTCCTCACCATCAAAGATAGCGGCATGTTTGACCGGTCCGGCGATCCCGGCTTTCCAATCGCTCGTATTGGAACCTAAGTACGCCTTGCTACCATCCGCATAGGTAAGCTCAAGCACTCCACGGAAAGCGACCTTGGTACCCACCATTCCTTGCTGGCCGCTGTATGTGATGATCTTATCGGCCCACCATCCCGGTGTCACCTGCACAGCGAAAACATTCTCCGCTCCCGCTTGTTTCGACAGGGCATTGCTTACCTCATACGTAAACGAACGCTTCGTCTTGTAGGGATGCGTAAAACCCGGTTTGAGAATCTCTTCTCCGATCAACTTCCCATTCACGTATAACTCGTACACACCCAAGCCCGTGGTCATCCAGCGTGCCGAGGTTATCTCTTTTTCATTCCTTACGACACTCACGAACCAAGCGGCACCATCGGCCGCACGCTCATTCGATCCGTTGATCTCACCCGTTATAACAGGAGCATTTGCCACGGATATCCATTCGGAATGGTTCCAAGCGGCATCATCCAATGCGGAGACACGCTTCCCCGATTCGTTCGTCTGATCAGTCGAACATGCATAGAGAGCCGCACAAACAACCCCTAAAAGCAATAGTTTTCGTTTTTTCATACGTATATTCTCTCTAATTGTCATTTACAGATCAAACCCGATATCCCGACGGAAATACTTCTTATCGAAATCGATCTGCTTAGCTCCGGCGAAAGATTGGGCCAAAGCCTCTTCCTTAGTAGCCCCATACGAACTGACCGCAATCACACGACCGCCATTCGTCAGGATCTGGCCGTCTACCAGCTTCGTTCCGGCATGGAACACTATATTGTTCGAGGATACGCCATCCAATCCCGTGATTACCTTATTTTTCTCGTAAGCCTCCGGATAACCGCCGCTTACCAACATAACCGTAACCGCCGCGCGAGGGTCCTGTACCAATGTACGAGCCGCTAAATCGCCTTCCGCTACCCCTTCCAGCAAATCAACCAAATCGCTTTGGATACGAAGCATGACTACCTCTGTCTCCGGATCGCCCATACGACAATTGTATTCTATCACCATCGGCTCATTCTTCACATTGATCAGACCCAAGAAGATGAAACCTTTATAATCGATATGCTCCGCTTTCAATCCCTCTACGGTAGGACGGATAATACGCTCGTCCACCTTCGCCATAAATACCTCATCCGCAAAAGGAACCGGGGAAACAGCTCCCATTCCACCTGTGTTTAAACCCGTATTACCCTCACCGATACGCTTATAATCTTTTGCTACCGGAAGCACCTTGTAATCGTTGCCATCCGTCAAGACGAATACGGAGCATTCGATACCATCCAAGAACTCCTCGATCACGACCGTCTTGCTCGCGTCGCCAAACATTCCGCCCAGCATATCTCCCAACTCTTTCTTGGCTTCCTCCAAGTTATCGATAATCAGTACCCCTTTACCGGCAGCCAATCCATCCGCTTTCAATACATAAGGAGCGGAAAGAGATTCCAAGAACGCATAGCCTTCCTCTAGGTTTTCAGTGGAAATACTCTTATAACGAGCGGTCGGGATATGATGACGCATCATAAACGCCTTGGCGAAATCCTTGCTACCTTCCAATTGGGCACCTTCCCCACTCGGGCCGATCACGGGGATGGAGCTTAATGCCTCATCCTTCTTGAAATAATCATAAACACCCTTCACCAATGGATCCTCGGGACCTACCACGACCATATTCACTTGGTTCGCCAACGCAAAATCCTTGATAGCGGCAAAATCATCCGCTTTAATATCCACGTTGGTTCCTACCAACGCTGTTCCCGCATTACCGGGAGCGATAAATAACTTATCAACTTTCGGGCTTTGAGCGATCTTCCAAGCGATCGCATGCTCACGCCCACCAGAGCCTAATAACAATATATTCATATCTCTTCTAATTTTCAATTCTCAATTCTCCATTCTCCATTTTCAATTCCCAAGGTAGTCATCGAAATACCTCGTAATCTTCTCATGCAAATGCGGACGGTCCTTACCGGTCACATTATGCTCATGGCGAGGATACACAAAGTAATCCGGATACGTATCAGCCTCTACGCAAGCCTTTAAGAAACCAAGGCTGTGTTGCCACACTACCACCGGATCGATATCCCCATGTATCATCAACAGATGGCCTTTCAGATTACCGGCCTTCAGTTTCAGGTTCGCGTTCTTATAACCTTCCGGATTATCCTGCGGGCGATCCATATAACGCTCGCCATACATAATCTCGTAATTGCTCCAGTCGATAACCGGCCCTCCGGCCACGCCCACCTTAAAGATCTCCGGATAAGTCAGCATCAAGTTCGTTGTCATAAAACCGCCATAACTCCAGCCATGTACCCCGATACGGTCGGCATCCACATAAGGCAAGGATTTCAGGAACTCGACACCCTTCACTTGGTCCGCCATCTCATTGATACCCAAATTACGATGAATCACGCTCTCAAAAGCATGTCCACGATTTGCCGAGCCGCGGCTATCCACGGTAAACATCACATAACCTCTCTGTGCCATATAGAGGTCCCAACCACGAGCCCCGTTTTGCCAGTCGCCCGTAACAAGCTGTACTTTAGGGCCTCCATATACATAGACAATCGTAGGATACTTCTTCGTCTCATCCAAATCCGGCGGTAAAGTCAACCGGTAATTCAAGCGAGTCTTACCATCGGCAGCAAGGATATGTCCAACCTTGATCCGGGGCATCCGATACAATTTAAAGGGATCCGGAGCGGAAAGTAAGGTAGAAATCACCTTAGCGTCCTTTATACAGACTAAATCGATATCCCTCGGGGTAGAAGGAGAACTTACATAATCAATCGCATATTCGCCGGAGGGACTCAGCAACCAACGGTGCACGCCCACTTTCCAACTCAAGCAATTCATGATATCACCCGTTCTCAAATCCGTCTCCCAAATATAACGTTGCATCCCCGTTCCTTGCATATTCGGAGATACGGGATGAGGTGCCGTTCCCTCGAAAATCACCTTATTTCCGTCTTTGCTAAAGCCTAGCACCTTGGTAACCACCCATTCCCCACCGGTTAGCTTCCTTAATTCCTTTCCAGTCGTATCATACAGATATAGATGGTTATAGCCATCCGCCTCACTCTGCCAGATAAACTTATCCGGATCGTTCGGCAAGAAGAGCACAGGATGCTGCGGCTCCACATAACAACGATCCGTCTCGGTAAACAGATCAGCCTCTTTCTTTCCCGTCAAGGCAGAGTACCGCACCAAATGCATCTCGTTCTGCTCACGATTCAACTCAGCGATATAAATACTCTTCTCATCCGGACTCCAAGCGATATTTGTTAAATATTTCTCTTTCGGCAAGCCTGTCTCCAACCAAACCGTCTGCCCGGTAGCTACCTGATAGACACCCACCGTAACCTCATGGCTCTTCATTCCAGCCATCGGATATTTATGAGGAACCGGCGTAGCGCAACGAGTATCGATATTCACCAGCGGGTAAGCGGTCACCATACGCTCATCCATACGATAAAACGCTAGAGCCGAGCCTTTAGGAGACCAAAACATACCTTTCGTAATCCCGAACTCCCGTTGATGGACAGCCTGTCCGCATACGATTCCATCCTGTGTTTCACGTGTAACAATCGTATTTCGTCCATCCGGGGATAAAATATGCACATTGTTTCCCTCCGTAAAAGCTAAGTTATTCGTAGCCGGGCAAAAGTCATAATTCGCCCAGTTATTCTTCAAAGCATAATCAGCGACTACCTTATTCTTCTTATAGTCATAATGAATCCGGTGCTGTTTGCTAGTAAAAGCCAAGACCGAACCACTTTCATAAGGTACCGAAAAGCTAGGCAAGGAACCAACCGTCTGTAGGTTTGCCACCATCAAGGCCCCATTCAGTCTTTCCAACGAAAAAAGGACCTCTTCTTTTTTCCCCGGCTTAGCTCCTAACACGCTATCTCCCTTAACATATAAGTACTCGTCCCCACACCATCGTAACTGTTTCAAGTCACGAGGTACGAAGCGGCTATACGTTTTTCCTCCCGGAATCAAGTCGTGCAAGGAGAGTTGCTTATCTTGGGCGGTAATCGACATCGTTAATAAAATCAGACATAGGCTTATGAATAAAGATGATTTAATCCTCATAATCATCATACCCTCTCCGTTTTATAGGCTTTATAGGTTTGCTAAACGGGCGCTTTCCATCCCGCTTATGATCGCCAAACCCTTTCTTACGGTCATCCTCATCCCGATAACGCATTTTCACAGGACGTTCTCCTTTTGGCTTGATCGGCTTACGAACCGGGGCATCCACGAATTTCTTGCGGACCGGACGATCCTCTCCCCGATCCTCTCCAAAGATACGTTTCCCCGGAATGGAAGCGAAACGCTCCTCATCATCCTCGCTATGAGCAGCGGCGAAACGACGTTCCGGACGATCCACACGGCCCGTACGGAAGTTTGGACGATCATTGCCTCTACGCTCGAAAGAGCCTTCCGATCTGTGCGGACGCTCCTCTCCATCCTCATTCAATGCCTTTTTGAAGTCCTTATTGGTTCCCTCAAATAACTCATAGCAACGGTATTCGCACTCCAAGGAACCGTTCATCAATTTGATCTTCTCGCTCGGGCGCAAGCCGATCTTATCGAAACATTCATCTTTATAGCTCAAAATCCAAGCCTTATATCCCATGAACACATGTTTCAAACGCTCGCCGATCATATTATACAATCCCAATAGATCACGAGATGATATACGCTCTCCATAAGGTGGGTTCGTCACCAATATACCTGGCTTCGGAGCCTCTGTATATTGTTGGAACGGTTTCACCTTCAGATCGATATATTTCATCAAGCCAGCGCTACGGATATTCTCCAAGGCGATATCGATAGCGGCTTGGGAAATATCGGAGCCATAGCAATGGAAAGCGAACTCACGCTCCCCGCTCTCATCATTATAAATACGATCGAACAATTCCTCATCATAGTCCACCCATTTCTGGAAAGCGAACTCTTTCCGATGAATACCCGGAGCGATATTCAAGGCGATCATGGCAGCCTCGATCAACAATGTACCGGAACCACACATCGGATCTACGAAATTAGATTCTCCTTTCCAACCGGTTTTTAGGATCATGCCGGCAGCCAACACCTCATTCAACGGAGCTTCCGTTTGATCCACCCGATAACCACGCTTGTGCAAAGACTCGCCGGAGCTATCGATAGATAAGGTACAATCGTTATGCGAAATATGGATATTGATATATAAGTCCGGGTTATTGACACGAACGGACGGACGCTTCTTGAACTTCTCGATGAAATAATCCACGATAGCGTCTTTCGTACGGTAAGCGACAAACTTCGAGTGATTGAAATCCTCGGAATAGATCACCGAGTCGATCGCGAACGTCTTGTCCAGCGACAAATACTTCTCCCACTCTACCTTTTTCACCTCTTTATAAACGGTATCAGCATCTTTGGCCTTGAAATGATAAATCGGTTTCAGAATGCGCAGGGCAGTACGGCAGTGGAAATTCGCTTTATAAAGCAATTCCTTATCACCCGTAAAGGAAACCATACGACGACCGATCTGCAAGTCGTTGGCACCTAAAGCTAATAACTCCTCGGCCAAGATCTCTTCCAACCCGTATAGGGTTTTGGCCACCATTTCAAATGTCTCGCTCATTTTAATTGAAAATTGAGAATTGAGAATTGAAAATTATTCCCAATTGCGTATTACGTTGTTTATTATTAATTATTCTCATTTCGCTCTCTGACATGCTTCGATCTCCTTCCAGCTACCCTCTTGATAATTTTCAATTCTCAATTTTCAATTGTGTAACCGTACTCCCTGCCGGTACATCCTCCGCTATCCAGACGTTACCACATATCGTAGCCCCTCTGCCAATCCGGATTTTACCGATTAAGGTGGAATTAGAATATACTGTCACATGATCTTCCAAGATAGGATGACGGGCTACGCCACGGATAGCGTTACCGTTCTCATCGGGGGGAAGTTTCTCTCCCGCCAAGCTGACGCCCTGAAAGATTCGGACGTAATTGCCGATCACGCTCGTCTCGCCGATCACCGTACCCGTCCCGTGGTCTATCGAGAAATGATGACCGATCTTCGCGCCCGGATGGATATCGATACCGGTCTCGGAATGTGCCATCTCCGTAATCATACGAGGAATATAAGGAACCCCGAGCTTATACAATTGATGGGCGATCCGGTAATTACCGATCGCCCGGAAACCGGGATAACAAAATATGACCTCACCTAGATTTTGAGCGGCGGGATCGCCATTGAAAGTCGCCTCCACATCCGTAGCCAGCAGACCGCGAATCTCCGGAAGCGTAGAGATGAAAGCCTCCGAAATAGCCTCTGCCTCAGCGGAGATCTTTTCTTCCGGGCAAGTCACGCAAGATGTATCCGCGAAACAAAGTCCCGCATAAACCTGCTTGGATAATAAAGAATGAAGAGTCTCAACATTTACGCCCGTATGAAAACGGATCGTCTGTTTACTGATACGGGCATTCCCATAATAACCGGGGAACAGGATCGCACGGCATAGATCGATGATCTCTTTCAGCACCTCGCCCGAGGGCAGCGCCTCCTCATCCCTGTACGCATGGAACAATTGTTTATACGATGCCTCATCCGATAGCTTCTCCACCGTATCGCCCAATACGCTACTATGCCTCTGTATATCCATTATTTGCGGAATATTCTTTATAATGCGCAAAAATAGTATTTTATTTGAGAACACCTTCACGAAGAGGCATCAAAAATACAGCCAACGACTAATATTACGTTCTATAGCGCTAAATTCCACGCCAACCTTTATCAACTTACGCCCATCCGCCTGATAGGGAACCAAATAACCTTTCTCATCGATTTGCCATATGGCTTCCTCGGCGGTTCCGTTCAACTTGAACTCAAAGACGTAAATGTATTTTGGTGTTTTAACCACCGCATCCGCACGTCCTCTGGCACTTCGCACCTCCGCCTCAGTAAATTGCCCCATCAACTTAAAGACCAAATAGAAAACCACTTGATAATGACGTTCGGTCTTATCATTCAACTCATACGGGAAATCAGCGAAGAAAGCTTGGAGACGGGAAAGGAAAGCATCTATATCCTTTGTCCGTAATTCTTGTACAAATTTACCAATATAAAAACTCTGCTCTTCCTTGGAAATGGAGGTATAGTAAGGGACTAAGAAATTAATAAAACCATATTTTACTTCTTCGTTCGGAAATTCCAATAAATAATTACGAAATTCCCGATCATAATCCTTTATCGTCAAATATCCACTCTGATAAATCAACGGAATCGGATTATTGGTGTTTACTCGATATTCAGTGAATGAAGCAGCAGGCGCCTCGATACCATCTATCAAAAGCCGTAAATCATAATTACTTTTACGGAGGAGGCTCACCAAAAAGGTCGGCGTACCCGTCTGAAACCAATAACTCTCCAACTCCAGCTTATTGAACGCATTCAGTACACTGAACGGATTAAACACTCCCACTCCATCTTGATGAAAATGATACCCATCATAATTACGTTCCATCCGCTCTACCACCTCAACAAACGACCAATTATTCTTTTTCCCGAAGGCTTCTATCTCCGGTACAAAATTCGTCGCTAACTCTTCCCGTGTTATGCCACAAAGCGTTGCGAATTGCCAGTCCATGCTAATATCGTTCAACTGGTTCAAGTCACTAAACACGCTAACTTGAGAGAACTTTGTCACCCCGGTTAGGAATACAAAGCGCAAATAGCGATCCGCACTTTTCAACACCCCATAGAACGCTTTCAACATTAGGCGATACTCCTCTTGCAATTTCTCATTATCAAATGATTGCAAAAGAGGCTTATCATACTCATCCACTAAAACGACCACCCGTTTTCCTGTCTGTTCACAAATCAAGCGTAACAAGGTAAACAAACGGTCATCAATCGTCTCATCCGCATCACTAGAACCATATATAGCCTCGTAAACAAGCAACTGCCTATCCACAAGACGAATCAGATCCTCCCCTGTATCAAATTTCTTGGCATTCAAATCCAAATGGATCACCGGATACTCAATCCAATCCTGTTCCAACCGTTCGATAGCCAATCCCTTAAACAGATCTTTTCTTCCTTTAAAATAAGCCTCAAAAGTAGAAAGCAAAAGGCTCTTTCCAAACCTACGGGGACGACTTAGGAAAAACGGTGTCTCCAACGAGGCCATCCGCCACACCCATTCCGTCTTATCCACATATACATAATTCCCTTCCCTTATCTTCTCGAAGGTCTGTATACCTATCGGCAGTTTGCGTACGATACTGTTTGTCATTATCTTTTCACTTTTGTTCCAAAGATAATTACTATTCTTGTCTTCCACAAGTTATTTACATCTCCAATCAGAAACTCGCTTTCGAGAAAACGGAGTTTCAGCCTGTCAAGAATATCATTTACAACAGGTATTTTACCACATCCAATGCTCCACTTTCATCAAGAGCCAAGGCGACCAGAAAACCATCGGAAGGGTCTACGGCAATCCTCTTTATTGAACGATCAAAATTCAATCGTTTCTTTAATTGGCCATCCCAAGAAAGAACCAGCAATGTGGATAAATTAGAAAAATCCACAGAACCATCGTACAAGCAATATACATACTGATCCGTACCGCATATATCGATAAAGCATTTCGTCGTTCCAAGAACATCCACTTGGGTGTCATTTTTCTTCAATAAAGGCACGATAGGCTCCTTCCCATACGTAAAGCTCCTTTGATAAGTTCCCTTCAAATCGTAAAAATCAATTCGATTAAAGAAGCGCAAGGCAGCAACCACACTGTTTTGCCGCTCATTCACACAAAGATTAGGCAAATAAGCGACGTGCTTACAAGAACGATACGTTCTTGCTACTTTTGGTGGCTCCACCCAATAAATTCCCTCTTCCCGATTCGCATAACAGAAAGGACCATAAACATTTTTCTCTACGATCGGAACCGCATAAACTTCTTTCGTGGTGACATTATAATGCGTAGAGGGAACAAGTTCGGGTATTAGTATATATTTCCGATCAAAACGCAAAGAATCCGCCAGCACCTGCATCTTATTAAATGTAAGTTGGTTATCCACGATCCAGAACTCATCCTTTCCGGCGGGTTCTTTTGTATTTGACTTCATAAACTCCGGATTAGAGAAATAAGTGGCACCATATCCTTTCAACGCAAACGCATGCAGGTGCGACAAATCATCTTTGTCGAATACTTGAATGATCGTATCACACCCACGAGCCAACAACACCAAATAAGACTCGGTAAGACCAATCCCATCATAGCATACACCAGAATCCCCTTTCATTAACAAATTTCCCTCCAGCCGTTTTTCTTCTCTTTCTGCATCGGAACAAGCGAGAAGAAACAAAGCGAAGAATACAATAATCCCATACAATACTCTCATGACCTTTCTATTTTAAATAAACATAAGATCGGATTATCGTCCTGTGTACGATTCTCCGCTATCCGTCTCAAATCCTCATAATGTATCTGATTACGCAACAGCACCGTCGAACTGATCTTCCCGATAAAATAATCTTTATACACTCCGCAAATACCGTAAAAGCCTGTCAACCCCGTAGCCCTTATGAAGTTGGGGAACGCATACGAGAATGCCTCTTTCCTATCCTTGTCATAAAATCCGAAGTAAGTTACCTTATCGCACATATAGGTCGCATGCAGGATCCGTTCGGTCTCCAGCAGCCCAAAAGAATTTACATAGCCGGAGCGAAACAGATCGCCAGAGAAATCTCTCCCGCCTCTCCCTTTCTCCTTGACATACTCGATAGGAGGCATACTTTTATCTCCGAAGCGAACTTTATAAGCAGGCTCCAACATCCCGTCCTTCACTTTCCATACTTCGGGGGTAAAGGGGAAATGCGCATACCAATTCCCAGCAAAGGCATGCAACGTCTTGCTCCCATTGATCGTATGGCCGGACGTGAAATAAGCCGGTCCCAACAATGCGTCTTGCTCTCCTTTCCTGTCCGTGGCTTTCAGATAGAAGTTTTCCCTTTGCGGTGTCGCAAATCCCAAAGGATAATACCAAATCCAATTCTCCTTATCTAAAGGGGCGCAGTCCACAAAATAATCAGCTACATCTTGCGTGGATATATATTGATAGGTATCCAGATCATAACGCAATAAGGCCGTCCCACCAAAATCCACCAATGTCAAGATTCGCTCTTTCTCATCCACGAAAAAGTGAGTTAGATAAAGATACTCTTTCGGCCCTTGTCCCCGCAAGCCTACACGAGTAATAAAATTTCCTTGATCACTGAATACAAAAAGCGCATTTATCTCATCACTTCTATCGAATACAAAAATACGATCGTCCACCCAGCAAACCCGGTAGAGATCTTTTAACAGCACGCTATCCTTCGTCTCCAAAGGAATGAATCTGCATTCCAAATGTTCCTGCAAGCCAACCGTACAATCGTTTCCGAAATCCACCACGTCCCACTCTTCCGATCGATTCTCGCATGCGGTCAAAATGGAAGCCAGACTTATCATCACTAAATAATATAGTTTTCTCATGTTTTTCATATTAGATTCAGACCGCTAATATACGTAACTTTTTGAAATACGCCAACTGCACAAGTTTTCCTAAGCGCACAATCGGAATTCACGAGAAGTACTACTTCCTTGGCCTATGAAGTATATCTCCTAGAGCAGTTGAAGTATATATTCTACAAAGGAAGGAGTAGTACTGAGAAAAAGGCCTGTTGGGATATAACCCTAAAAACTTTCGATAATTAGAAGGGGATACAGTGTTTATTTCCCACATAGTTATTGTACATTTTTCCAAATGCATTTAAAACCTCATTATCTGTTTCCCAAAACACGTACGTGTTTTCACAAATTCTCGTACGTGTTTCCGGAAAAACACGTACATATTTTTCCGGAAACATCATCAACTTTTTATCAGTCTGATTATAAAGACATTATCAATACGTATATTTTAAATACTTACTGTATTTTTCACTATCAACAAAATACCTTATGGTTATGATTTTTGAAGCCCCAAGAAGGCTTTATTTACGAGCTTATCGACTTCCTTATACAGCCGTTGTATTTCCTTTGTATCCAATCCATTTTGCTCCCACTCCGTCTTATGAGCGTCGAATAAATCGAAAATCCGGTTCTCTACCGCACGAAGCTGTTGGATATAACCAGATTGGTCATCATTCCATAACAGTTGCCAATGCAAATACTTTTGGCCGTTACCACGATGTATGGAGTAGACATTCTTCTGTAATTGAACAGAATACCAATCTAATAGGGCTGTTTTATAGGATGCGTCGTAAGTAACTAAAGCGCTTTGCTCCTTTCCCATTTTCACCCAAAGAGGAATAGCGACAGAGGTAGGAGGATATCCCAAGGCAGTCCACATCGTTGTCAATTCCGGATTCATGCCGGATCTCACGCCTTGGATTACGATAGAGGCCGTACTTTCCAGACGAGGGATGAAATCCTGCTCCACAAACCAACCCGTACGATTGTTCGGACTTTGTCCCTTGTCCATCAAATCGATATCCAGCAAGCTATTATAAAAAGAGCGGGAAGCCTGTTGAAAGATACGCTGAGGAGTAAATCCTCCGTCCCGCATTTCCTTAAAGATCTTTTTCGCATTCTCATAACGTACATATCCTTTGCCTTCATCCGTACGCCCCTCGAAAGAGAAATTCGTATAAATCAAGTAACCTTCCGGCGCCAGATTCGGATCATTCACGTCTTTCTTATAATATCGCTCATTATTCGTCTCATAATAAGCCGCGCCACCATAAGCATCGATCACTCCGAAATTAGCCTCCACACGCATCGGGCGAGGCAAGGTATCCAAGAAATGCTCGAAATCCTGCACCGTCTTACAGACTCTCAAGGCTTTTCGCATCAAGTTTCCCTCTTGATCCATCTCCTTTATATCATCGTCTTTCAAGTTATAAGAAGCCGTATTCATGATAGAGAAGCCCGTCTCATTGCTTCCGGTCCACACGGCTCCCTCCGGATCATCGCTATTTACCAGCCCCAGAAAACGATAGCCACCTTCGTCAAAATAACCGATATGGTTATACGGAGCGCCGGTATCCCGGTGTTTCCACATCAACGGACACCCGTCGGGAGTAGCCTTTCCAGTGATTATAATGGAGGTACAAGCCTTGTCAACCACCGGAAAACAAAGACATAGAACGAATAAAAGAAGTAGTTTTTTCATATCATTTATTGATTTAATAAGATTTCTTATGAGGAGCGCCAAATTCCTTACAGCTGACCTCGTCTATATCTACCGTCCAAATCTTCACGTTACGGACCGCCGGATCGCTATAACGGAAAGTCTTATCGGAATATTGCTTCATGATAATATCCAAGGCTTCCACCTTCTTGTCGAAATCCTCTTCGTAAGCGACCTTTCCCCAAGCGATCACGCTCTTCGAACGCATACGGTAGCTACAAGCTACCTCCGGGTGCTGGAAAACCAAGGCATGGTCAATACTAAACGTAATACAGACTTTCGGATTACGTTCCAATATAGAGATGCTTCGTCCATCCTGCGCCGAGTGTAAATAAATCACGCCATCCTTATAACCGAAATTCATCGGTAATACATAAGGCGTTCCATCTGTATCCGCCATGCCCACAAAGCAAACATCGCTCTGGCGGATAATCGATTCGATCTGTTCCTTGTCCGTGTGTATAAGTGTCTTCATATTCCTTTGTTTGATTCTTATCAAACACAAAATTATAAAAAAAATCCTCTTATATTTGTAACAGCTTCTCTACTTTCACCGTCTAAACTAAAAAATCAAATTAGAATGACAAAAAACACAATCTTCTCCTTTTTACAGGCTTGCGAAGCCACCGTGATCAAGACCGCCCAAAAATCATGGAAAGGAGCAACTATAGGAGCATTGGCTACTTTTACCTTATACCTCGTAATTATCAGCCTATCTTATCTGAAAATCGGAATATCGCCTATAGCGGATCTTAGTATCGCATTGATAACCGTGGGCATTCTATCAAGCCTGCTCGCCTTACTAAGCACATGGGGCTTTAAGATCATAAGATTATTCAATCCTTGGTTTGTCGGAATCTGTTTATCTACTTATATATTAGTCGGATTTCTTCCTTATCCGGATACTAGCCGGATGTTTATCGGATTCGAACTGCTTTGTGGTGCTTTAATAGGATACTCTGTTTACATCGGTATCAAGAAGAAAGTATCAATCACATTGATATTGATCGTATTAGGGCTAAACACATGCGTTGTTTACTTCTTGGCTAATGAAGGATTTGATCATACGACCCCGGTCTCGGAAAATTATTGGAACCAAAAAGCCCCTACATTTAACGCTCCTGATCCTACCATCGAAGGAACCTATACAGTAAAAACATTGCTATATGGAAATGGGGATGATAAAAACAGGGATGAATACGCAAACTCATGCGATATAAAAACCTCCTCTGTAGATGCCACTCCCTTTTTCGACCAGACTTCCGGATTCGATAATTGGATAAGAGAAATCTTTTGGGGATTCGACGCCTCCAATTACCCGATCAACGGACGAGTATGGTATCCTGAGGGCCAAGGCCCTTTCCCGCTGGTTATATTCGTACACGGTAACCATCTTATGCAAGAATATTCAGACCCCGGCTACGAATATATCGCTACCTTATTAGCAAGCAAAGGGTACATCGCCGCCTCGATAGACGAGAATTTCCTAAACAGCAATTGGAGTGGGGATTATAGCCATAATGAGATATTCACGAGAGCTTGGCTAATCCTAAAGCATCTGGAATGCTGGAGAGAATGGAACCAACAAGAAGACACCCCCTTTTACCAAACGGTTGATATGGATAATATAGCGCTTGTCGGACATTCCAGAGGAGGGCAAGCCGCTCCTCTAGCGACCGTGATCAACAAGCAAAAAAGATATTACAAGGATGCCAATCAGGATTTCAACTTCAATTTCTCCATCAAAGGAATCGTAGAGATCGCTCCAACCGCATTTTATAGCATGCACAAAGATAAGCCTTTGGAGCTGGAGAATATCGATTATCTACTTTTACAGGGAGGGTATGATCAAGATGTGTTTTCCATGGCAGGAAGCCGAAAATATAACAACCTTCACTTCACGGATACGAATTTCCATTTCAAGTCCGTATTATATATCTATGCGGCCAATCATGGACAATTCAACACCGTATGGGGGCGGAAAGATATGCCCTTCCCTTATTCGGCACTCCTCAATCTGACCCCTTTAATGGACGGTGAGGGTCAACGCAAGATCGCCCAAACCTATATATCCGCATTTCTCGACGCCTCATTAAAAGGCAAGAAAGAAAATCTATCGATCTTAAAAGATTACCGCCTAGCGAAAGCTATCATTCCCAAAGGATATTATTTCAACCAATACGAAGACTCCGGTTTTAAATATATAGCCGATTACGAAGAAGATCTGGATGTAACTACAGCTACATTGAAAGACTGTAGCATTCATGGGCAAAACTTAAAAACGTGGAAAGAAGAAGCCTTAATACTGAAAGACGATGAGAGCACATCCCAATTAACCTCCGCTGTTTATCTGGGATGGGAGAAAAAGGATACGAATTCCCTCCAACAGGCCGAATATACGCTTCAAATAGATTCAGCGGCCTTAGCCTCTTTGGATATCAACACGGTAAAGAATCTGTTCTTCTTTATCGGGAATAACTCGGATACAATCGATGCGGTAGATTTCACGTTTGAATTAACGTTTGGCGAAACAAGCGTAAAAAAAGATTTCTCTTCATTCTATGTGCTTCCTCCGTTATTAAAACCAGAGCTAACGAAATGTAGTACTTTACTCTCGCTGGGAAAAGAGAAGGTTTCTGAGAAAGTACTACAGTATGTAGAGATTCCGTTATCCTCCTTCAATCAAGGAGATAGCCTATCCATCGACCAACTGAAGGAAATCCGTTTTATCTTCAATAAAAAGGATAAAGGGGAAATCATTTTAGATAGAATCGGAATAAATTGATCCTTATTCGAAAAAAGTCCCTTATTTCTGCAACCCTTACAGATACTCGCTCGTCTATTAAGAAAAGAACCTAAAAAATTAAAGACGATGAAGACGAGAGTATCACTTTTTATATTCTGCATACAGATGATCGCGGTTTGCGGATTCGCCGCCGACCGACGTATCGATGGAAATGGAAATCCGGAAACCCGGGAGATAAAGATTAGCGATTACGACGAGATTACGTTCGTCGGCTCCGCTGATTTCGAGTATGAACAGTCGGATAAAGCGCCTTATCTATCCGTAACGATCGATGAGAACTTATTTGATTACCTCGTGACCGAAGTAGAAGGCGGTACGTTAAAGATCTATCCGAAATCTATCAAGAAAGGTTTTAATAATAACTCCTACGACTTGAGGCCGACCGTCTACAAGATAAAATCCAACTCCAAGGAACTAAAAGAGTTGAATACGGTAGGTTCCGGCAGTTTCATTATCAGCAAACCGACGAAAGTAAACCGGATGGAGATCAATATGGCCGGTAGTGGAAACGTTGAGTTGAGAGGCCCCGTAAAAGGTTACAAGCTTGAATGTAACATGGCCGGTAGCGGAAATATCATCGCCAAGGATATACAGCTGGACAACCTATCTTGCAGCCTCGCCAGCAGCGGGGAAATCGAGGTAATAGGAACCGTAGATCGTGCCTCATTCAATGTAGCGGGAAGTGGTGAGATTAAAGCCTTTGACTGCCAAGCACGTAAAGCAGAGTGTAATATCGCCAGCAGCGGCGAGATCAGCGTATATGCCACGCAAATCTTGGATGCTAATATCGTAGGTAGTGGCGAGATCCATTATAAAGGAGATCCGGAGATCAGTAAGTCTATCATGGGTTCTGGCTCGATCAGCAAAGTCAAATAAACATTTAATACATACGAACGATGAAAACAAAATTAGTAGCTGTAATAGCCCTCATCTTTTGTGCCTTCATGGCAGAGGCTAGTAAAGTAGAAGGAAATGGGAATATAATTACGAAAGAGATATCGGTAGATAACTATAGCGAGATCGAACTGGGTGGAAATATCGAATATTCCGGCAATAATTTTTGGGGAAATAGAAGCAACAAGAAATTCCCGGTATTCAAATATACGCATGGACGAAGCGCTTCATTGAAAATTACGATCGACGAGAATCTATTCCCACTCCTCTCGATCAAATCCAATAACGGACGGTTAGCTATCCGCATACAAGACGGGACCCGTATCAAACCGACCCAGTATGTAATCGAAGGAAGCTCGAAGACTCTGAAATACTTAAAGACTTCCGGCCCGATGGATTTTGAGGCGCAGAACGCTTTTTCCGAGGATCAACTGGAAATCAAGATTTCCGGCTCCAGCGACGTAAAGTTCCCACATAACGTGAAATTAAGATTAGGTGAGTTCTCGGTATCCGGCTCCGGCGATCTGGTTTTTGAAGATTTGGACTGCAAGAATCTTACCAGCAAGGTTTCAGGCTCCGGAGACATCACCTTGAAAGGTAAGGCGGACGAGGCCCGCTATTCCGTATCGGGCAGTGGAGATATAAAAGCATACGACTTATCTGTCAATGATTTGAGTTGCTCGGTAAGCGGTAGCGGAGATGCCCGTGTTTATGCCAAAGATAACATGAACCTATCGGTTTCGGGCAGTGGAGACATCCGCTATAAAGGCCCGGCGAACGTGAATAAATCAAAGTCCGGCTCTGGATCCATTCAAGGCGCAAATTGATCGAACACACACATTTTTTTCAATACACACATTATCAAATTTAAAAAAGCTACTAGATGTGATATCCGGTAGCTTTTTCTTGCTATTTTTGTAACCAACTCTTTATTTATAGAGTCTAAATTAAAAAGTAGAATCACAAAAACGATACTTATGAAAACAAAGGCTATCTTATTAATGGTATTTTTCCTAGGATGGGTCACTACCGGTTGGGCCGCAGATCATGTAAAAGGCGATGGTAAATTGACCTCGAAAAAGATTTCTGTCGCCGATTATAACGAGATTAAGGTGGATGGCGTAATTGATTTCAATTACGAGCAATCCGATGATCCTTCCACCGTGGAGGTTACCGTAGACCAGAATCTTCATCCCTATGTCAATATCGAGGTGAAGGATCGTGTCTTAACCATCGCTTTCAAAGGAGCGAAGGTAGATCATTTCACGAAGTTTATCGTAAAGACGAATTCTAAATGGCTTGCCGCCGCAAAAGTTTCCGGGAATGCCAACTTCATGGTAAACAGTCCGCTTACCGGAGACGAGACCGTTATTAAGGCGAACGCCAATAGCTTGGTGCAACTGAAAGAGACAGTTACGGTCGGTAAACTGGATTTGAATGTATCCGGTAGCGCAAATATGGTTGTCAATCATCTGGAAGCCGACAAGATCGAATGTGATATCGATGGCTCCGGCTCTATAACGATCAAGAAAGGTAACGCGAAAGAAGGAGACTACAGTATCGTCAGCAGTGGTGATATACACGCTTTTGGGTTAGCGGTTCCTCAGCTAAGTTGCAAAGTAACAGGCAATGGCTTAGCGGAAGTACATGCTACCGATAATTTAAAGGCCAACGTAATCGGTAAAGGAAATATCCGTTATAAAGGCCCGACAGCAGTTCAACAGAGAATAATCGGTAAAGGTACCGTAGAAGAAGTAAAAGAATGAAAACAAGAATTATATACCTATGTCTGCTGGTGATCCTCTCTACGACAGGCTGTATCCCTACGCAAACCATAAAAGGAGACGGCAATATCACCACGGAAAACATCCCGGTTTCCGAGTATGATTGTCTTGAGTTAGAGGGAGGAGGCATGGTCGTGAATTACACGCAATCCGACGCTCCTGAAGGTTTGGAAATAAAGACAGACCGGAATATCTTCGAGAAATATGAGTTTAATGTAGAGAACCATAAGCTTAAGATCCGTCCGAAAAAAGAATTCAGGAAACATACGAATTTCCGTCCGACCGAATTCATGGTTACGGCCAACTCCCGCAATCTAAAGAAACTAGCGGCGGCAGGCAGTACCCATGTAAATATAAATTCCCCTCTACAAGCCGAGGAGTTCGAGGCAGGATTAGCCGGTAGCGGAATTATCCAATTCCACGATACGGCCTCTTTTACAAACCTGAAGATAGAGATTGCCGGTAGCGGAGATTTCGTTGGCCATAAAGTGTATTGTGAGGAATTAAACGGGGATATGGCCGGGTCTAACACGATCGTTCTAGGGGGAACCGTAGGCATAGCTGAATTCTCGATCGCCGGTAGCGGTACAGTACGTGCTTTCGATTGTACCATGGATGAGCTTGAGTGCAAGATTGCCGGTAGTGGAGACATAGAAGCCTCTGTCGTAAACAAAATCAAGGCAGAGATAGCCGGTAGCGGTTCCGTAAAATACAAAGGAGATCCCCAAGATATCCAAAAAAAGGTAATGGGCTCCGGTAAGATCGAGAAGGTGGAGTGATTCTTACAACCACCCCTCCTTTTTATACCATTCGATACTTTCTTCCAAGCCTTTACGTAAAGGATAGGCCGGGATAAAACCTAAATCATCTTGAAGAGGCGTGACATCGCAAATCCAGTTACGCTGCTTCAAGATGATGTATTTATCACTATTTAGCGTCATACTTTTCTTCAACAACTTACCGATCCATTCTGAACAGTGGCAAGCGATACGCACCAATCCCAGCGGTATACGGGCATGCAATACCCGCTTCTTTCCTAAGATATCTTGTATCATACGGGCAAAAGACTCATCCGTGTAGACATCTCCGTCGGCTACAAAATAATGCCGGTTCTTTATCTCCTCTTTCTCAAGGGAAAGGAAGGCCACGGTCGCTAAATCTTTTACATAGATAAACGTGATTCGCTGGGGAATAGCGCCTACGGCGAAATCGAGTCCCGACTTTACGCTTTGTATTTCCATGAAATAATCCTTCTCACCCGGCCCGTATACTCCTGTAGGCCGCAAGATCACGTAAGGAAAATAGGTTTGTTTACGGATGTAGTTCTCCGCCTCTAGCTTACTTTGGCCATAAGCCGTGTCCGGCCGCTGCGGATCGTCCAAGCGTATCGGGCGGAAAGTCTTCTCGTCGCCTCGCCCATAGCTGCTTAGGCTGCTCATCAAGAGGAATTTCTTCGGTTTGCAGCCGGCGGCGGCTAAAGCCTCGATAAATCGATGCGTATTCTCGGCGTTCACACGGAAAAAGTTTCGCTTATCCAATGTCTTCGTCAACCCGGCGTTATGGATCACATAATCCCATGCCCCATGCTCACGGGCAAAGTCTGAGAGTTGAGCCGTAAGCGCTTCCTGATCGCCATATTTCAAGTCGATGAAATGAATCCGCTTATCTTGCAGATGCGCTTTACTGCTACCCGCACGGATACCCGCCCACGTCTCATAGCCACGGCGAAGCGCTTCCTCTACCAAGAAACCGCCGATAAAACCACTCGCTCCGGTTATCAATATCTTTCTGTCCTTCATTTTTCTTTCATATAAAATGTATAATAATACCACAACAACCCGATCCAATTCAAGAACAGGATCGTCAGCATCCAAAGAATCTTTTGTTTCTTACTGATGAAAGGGTTTTGCGATACGGCCTTACATCCAAACAGGATTACGGCAATACCTACGATATAACCGATCTCCGGCAAGCTTATCCAGCAAATGATTTGTGGTATCATAAAAATAGAGTTATTCGTGAAAAAGAATTATTCGTGTTGGTGTTTCTTCAAGACTCGGTGCGGCAAGTCACCATGCCCCACCAACTCGATCGGACAAGCGTATTTCTCGCCCAACCATTCCTCGGAGACATTCGCTCCCGGGTGATAATGCAAAGTCTCGTTTACGCAAGCGATATTTTTCACCATCGTCAAAACCGTACCGATATCATGGGAAACCAAGATGATAGCGCTCTCTTTATTGATCTCTTCCAAGAGCTGATAAAAACGAGACTCGAATCGTTTATCCACATACGAATTAGGCTCATCCAAGATCAACACCTGCGGACGGGAGACAATAGAACGCCCCAATAAGACCCGCTGCAACTGGCCACCGGAAAGCTCACCGATGGCCCTGCCCGCCAACTCCTCCAATCCCATCTGTACGATCACCTCGTCTACACGCTCTCTCTGGGATCTACTGAATGGACGGAACAAGGGTTTCTCCGCGGATAAACCGGAAGAGATCACTTCCCGTACGGAGATCGGAAACTTCTTATCGATCTGGCTCATTTGGGGTAGATAACCGATCTTCAAGGAAGGAACCTCTACATTTTCATCGTAAAAACGAATCGTTCCGGAAATAGGAGGCAATAAACCTAGTATCACCTTTAAAAGCGTCGTTTTCCCGCCGCCATTCGGTCCGATAATTCCCAAGAAATCATTTTTCCACACATCCAGCGTTACGTTACGTAAGGCGATCTTATTACCGTATCCGGCGGTAACCTCTCTCAACTCAATCAGCTTGTCCATCGGCTAACGATTTTGCGATATGAATCATTTCCTTACTCCAATCGTAATCCAGCGGATTGATCGGGATCAGACGGCAACCTGTTTCTTTAGCGATCAACTCGGCGTTCTTCTGGTCAAACTCCCGTTGGATAAACACGACTTTCGCATTATGTTCCCGTGCGGTCTCGACCAGTTCCTTTAATTGTGCGGGAGACGGTTCTTTTCCGTCCATCTCGATGCAAAGCTGGGTCAAGCCATATTCGTTGGCCAAATAGGTCAGGGCCGGATGGTAAATAATAAATGTCTTATTGTCAAGAGAATGTAACAAACTGGAAACGGTCTTTTCCGTTTCTCCGATTTCTTTCGTCAGTTGTTCATAATTCGCTTGGTAATATTCCTTATTCTCCGGGTCCAAAGACACAAAGGCATCCAAAGTGTTCTTGGCGATCACCTTCGCTCCAGAGATAGAGCTCCACGTATGCGGATCGACGCCTCCGGGATGATGATGGTGGTGGTGATCATGTTCCTCTTCTTCCTCGGGGCTTTTAAGTAAATCAATTCCTTCGGACAGGTCAAAAACCTTGAGTCCCGGATTATTATTCCGGATATTATCCATCCAAGCCTGTTCGAACCCGATCGATCCGATCCTTAAATAACCTTGGCTTTTACCCACCTGCACCATTTGCTGGGGCGTAGGATCATACGTCTCCGGACTTTGCCCCGCCGGAACCACACAATTAATCTTAAATTTATCTCCGGCTATCTTCTCCGCAAAATACCGTTGCGGCTCAATCGTCACGCTGACGATCCTCTCATCTGTCCGCTTATCGCCGCAGGCCATAAGTATCAAGACGAAAAGAGCCGATATCAATACCTTAAATTCTTTCATACCACATATATATTTTCGCAAAGGTAACGAATATCGGGTAATAAGGCAGCAAGGAGACGATTCAAAGTTATCAGGAACTAGCTTGACAACTTCCCCGAACAAGGCATTTGCGTAAACTATGTTTTACGAACATATAGCCATCGGTAAATGAATAGGAACAGTTAAACCGGTCCAGAAAAGCCGGGATTTGGACGACATCAGTTTCTTTATGATACGTACAGATCGCGAAATCCAAGTGATCCGCTTTCGCGAATAATTCCATACAGCCCTGTAAAGCCATACATTCCGCACCTTCTATATCCATTTTTAAGAAGATATCTTTTCGAGACTTGTCTTTCAAGAAATTATCCAAAGCAGCATTAACGTCATCGTCATGATCGCTGATATATTTCTTTACGATCATCGTTTTCTCTTTCCACGGCTCAAAAGTAGCCTGAAGCGCCTCGATCCATTTATCCTCATATTCAAAAAGATAAACAAAACGAGTAACCTCGATGGTATCCAGAGCGGTAAATCCCTCAGCGGAACCAATATCCAAGAGTGTCTTTCCCCTAAACTCCTCCACGGAATCCGCATAATGATGGGGATGCCTCACGTCTTGCTCGATCAACAAAGCCCGATAGCATTTCTCGATCTTAGATGTGCTATACTCTCTCGGAAAATATAATCGTTTACTTCCCCGGTGCATCACATAAGGCAATTCTTTCTCCTTATCCCACAGAACGGCAATCGACATCTCCAGATATTCCGCAGCGAAATCATAAGGATAACGTGTATATCCTCTTTTTCGAAAATAATCATAATACGCTAATTTAGGAGAAGAGGGCTCAAACACCTTGGTATAGTAAAAAGGTAACGTCCCATATAATATGCTTTTCAACTTCATCATCGAACCGGTAAACATTTCATCTAGTTTTTAATAGGGCGTAATATACGAGAAATATCTTAATATACATAACAAATCCCCGTATTACAACCGATAAGTAATAATACGGGGATTTATAGGGAAAAAATAGGCTACTCTATTTTTACTCGGCCAGCCATTTATTCATCTGTGTAAGGATCCGCTCCTTCATATCCTCCGGCATATTGCCGATACGGGCACGATGGCTACCTCGGGGCTGGATATAGATTTGCTCGTTCTTCTTGCCTTTGAAAGCGGGAACCATGGCTGCGCTCCACGGGTCGATCTCGCCATAGATGAAGATCATTTTCGGATCGTTGTCTTTCAAGAAGTTATAGATCTTATGGTACAGAGCCGGACGGAAGTCTACTTTATCGACCAGCTCCCCGGGAAGCATGATACGGTTCAAGTATCCGTGGGCACTATCGATCGTAAGGTATTTCTTGAAAGGTTTTACGTCATAGCCATAATAACCGAGCTCACGGGCGGCTTGTACGAAGAAAGAGATATTCGGCTGGTTCTCGGCGAAGTAATCAGGACCGCTGATTTCCATCAAATGATCGAAGAGCGCCTGATCGTCGGCAGACTTGGAAGGGATCGTACTTACCGAAGTTCCCCACTGCCAAAGAGCGAATGAATATTCCAGTACGCAATAATCCAATACCTCGGGCATCGGGATACGGAATGTCAAGTTCTTATTCTTACAATAGCTCTCCAATAAAGGGAGCATATCGGACTTACGTTTCAAGACTTCCAATTGAAAATCCTGTATCCTCTTGCGTTCCGCTTTCGTACCTACCTTACGTAAGAAAGGTTCGTGGCGGCCATCCTCTACGCCTTTACATAACGGACCGACATAAGGAACGGAGAAATCCACGTCGTCCGGGAAAAAGGCACGGTAAAGCATTGTAGTCTGCCCCCCCTTACTGATACCGGTACTGATCCATTTTTCCGGATAGATCTGCTTGAATGTATTGCGGACGTTATGTAAATCGTACGCAGAGTTCTCGGCGGTCAGATAATCCCAGTTTTTAGGTTCCGGCGTCGACTCCAAGAAATAACGGTACTCCACGAATACTAAGTTCGCGTTCAATAGTTTAGATAGTTCTTCTTGATATTTCGGATTGAGCGCATAAGCCGCTCCATATCCTTCGGTCACGATAATGGTAGGACGATCATAACCTACATGGCCTACGATAACCCGTTGCGTAAATGTTCCGGCGGCGGGGTCTTTCGGATCGACCTGCTGTGTAATACGTACTACATATTTCTCCGGATAATGATCGGATTGAAGTTTTTCAATACCACTAATTCCTTTTAGGGCGGCAAGCTTCTCTTGTAAATCTCCGGGAGCGGCCATTACCGTCATCACCGACAGGAAGAAAAGAAGCAAGAAGTTAAATGTTCTTCTCATGGTAATTTAGTCTTTTAGATATTGTATTGTTCGTAATAATCCCTCATATTTGGCGCGTTTCACCGCCGAATGCGCAAAGATACGATTATAATCCTCACGGCTCAATGCCTTGAAGTCGTCTTTTTTAAGAGAGAGCAAAGAAGGGGTGGGATGAAAGGCTGCTACTGCCGTAGGCATAGCGAAGCGGTTCCAAGGACAAACGGCTTGGCAGGTGTCGCATCCATAGACGCGGTTACCTAAAAGGACGGCTTGCTCAACAGGGATTTCTCCACGATGCTCGATCGTAAGATAAGAGATACATTTACGGGCATTCAAACGTTTCGGCCCTTCCAAGGCTCCGGTAGGACAAGCGTTCAAACAGCGGATGCAGGAACCGCAGTGATTCTTTTTGGGGGAATCATAGGTATCGACTACCAAAGTTGTCACGATCTCCCCAAGGAAAAAGAAAGAGCCTTTGCCCGGGATGATTAGATTCGTATTCTTTCCGATCCATCCTAAACCGGCTTTCCAAGCCCAATAACGTTCTAACAGAGGGGCGGAGTCCGTGAATACACGGGCCTCATTGTTGGAGGGATGATGCTCGGTTATCGCTTTCCATAATTGGCGAAGTTTATCCTTTACGACCCCGTGATAATCTTCTCCATACGCATAATACGAGATATAAGGTTCCGCCGGATTCCGGAGAACTTTCGGATAATAATTCAAGGCTACTGAGATAACTGATTTGGCACCTTCCACCAAGCCATCCGGATTGAGACGAATTTCCCGATGATTCTCCATGTATTTCATTCCAGCATGGTAGCCTTCCGCGATCCATTGGTCAAAATAAGCCTCCTCGCTCCCGGCCTTCGCTACTTCAGCGATACCGCAAGCGGAAAAGCCTAATTCCATAGCTTTATCTTTTATAAACTGGGAGATACCCATTATTCAAAAACTTTAAACTCGTAGCCTTCCTTTAAGAGCCATTCGACAGCCCGGGGCATTGCCTCACGCATATTGCGCTCGGCTTTCAAGGAATCGTGGAAGACGATAACGGAACCATTACGGGTATAGTTCTTTACCACGTTAAAGACACCATTCGGAGTCATATGCGGGCTATAATCGCGGGTGACCACATCCCACATCACGATATGATAATGGCGGCGAAGCCATACTACCTGCGGAAAACGCATATGCCCATGAGGAGGCCGAAATAAATTGCTGGGAATATATTCGGCTGCCTTCTCCACATTCGCCAAATAATTCTTCGTCCAGAACTTGATACCTTGGATATGGTTGAACGTATGGTTACCGACACGGTGCCCACGATCTATCACCATCTGGAAGACCTCGGGATGCTTACGTACATTATCCCCTACCATAAAAAAGGTAGCCTTGATCCCATACGTATCCAATATATCTAAAACCCAAGGGGTAACCTCGGGAATCGGGCCGTCGTCGAAGGTGAGATACACACACTTCTTCTCTGCCGGTATTCGCCAAGTTACCCCCGGGAACAGTGCCCTGTAAAACCAAGGCGGTTGTTCTATAAACATACTTTGTTAGTCTTTTGCCACTGATCCGTACGCCATACGGTAATTATCAAATTCCTCTTGATAAGGCTTAGCGAACTCCGGATTGTATTGTTTGCTTACACGCAATACCTCTTGGAGAACCGCCAAGTTATGACCTAAATCACTCTCGACAGATGATAATTGCCCCGGACGCAAACGGAAATACCAGTTTATACTGCGCAACGCATTGTCCGCTATACCTTTATAAACCATCTCCGCCTTCTCCTTCTGGCCCAACTCGTAATACAGCTCACCTAAAGAAAGAGCGCTATAATCCAACGGAACATTCTCGGGAGGCAATACTTCCATCGCCTTATCCAATACGTCCAGTGCTTTCTCATTCTTGCCCTCAGCGACCAAAGCGGCAGCCAACTTACTGAACAACGCGATACGATAGCTCTTGCACATCCGCATCACAGTCTCATCCAAGTACACACCCGGCGTATTGACACCACCCCATTTGAACTTATTCATCACGTTGTCATACATCTTCTCCGTATTGATCGAACGAACAGTTCCCTGTGTCTCCATCGGAACAATCTGATAAGCCATACCGGTCTGCTGGAAGTACGGATCCAATTTCACGAATTGATCCGGGCTTACGGTAATCGCGTAATAGATCGGACGGTTCCAATCATTCGTCTGCAACATATCCAAGATAATCAACTCTTGCTTACCCAAGACATCCTTGCCTTTCAAGTCAATCTTCATCTCTTTCTGCAAATACGGCAAGTTAGCGGTATCGATCACGCCGGCAGCCATAACTGCGGCGGAATCTACCCCCATCGTCAATGTCTGAGCAGGGATATAATCTAATTCTTGATTGATACCCGGGATCTTCTTAAACTTCGGATCGTTACTACGAACAAAATCAAGAGCGGTCTTCAGATCAATCGATTTATCCGTCATCGGGAATACATAAGCGGCATCACGAGTACCTTGCACATAATCCTCCGGTTGCCAAGAGATTGGAAGCGGATCGGATTCGTATGCTTGCTTCTTCATTTGGTTGATATACCAGTCGGTTTGCAAATAGCTCGTATTACATACACGTACATCCGTACGGATACCTTCCACCTCCTGCGCGTACCACAACGGGAACGTGTCATTATCACCATTCGTAAATATGACAGCGTTCGGCTCGCAAGATTCCAAATAGTTCGCACCAAAATCACGGCAAACATAACGGTTCGAGCGATCATGGTCGTCCCAGTTCTGCGCACCCATCTGGATAGGAACCAACAAGCAGAGTACCGTAGCGACAGAACCCGCTATCACCGGAGATAACTTGCCATACTTCTGCAATCCTTTCGCCAAGGCCGCCACACCGAAACCGATCCATATACAGAACGCATAGAATGATCCGGCATACGCATAGTCTCGCTCACGAGGTTGATACGGCGTCTGGTTCAAGTAAAGCACGATCGCGATACCCGTCATAAAAAACAAGAAGAACGTGATCCAGAATCCCTGAATGCCCTTCTTTCCGGCATAAGCTTGGAATAGAAGCCCCAAGATACCCAACAGAAGCGGTAACATATAATATACGTTATGCCCCTTATTGTTGACGATATCGAACGGCATATCCTCTTGCGGACCCACTAAAGCCTCATCAATAAACGGAATACCGGTTATCCAGTTACCATTCGACACCTCACCATGACCTTGTATATCGTTCTGCCGTCCGGAGAAGTTCCACATGAAATAACGCCAATACATGAAATTCAGCTGATAAGCGAAGAAATAACGTAAATTCTCGGCAAACGTAGGTTTCATCACAGTCACCATCTCACCGCAACGGTTGAACTTCACCGGTGTACCTTTCACTTGTGCCCACTCCTTATAAGCAGCCACATGACGTCCGTCGCTACTATACATACGGGGGAAAAGCATACTCAACTCATCCACGTATTCGTATTCCGTATCGTAACGAGAGATATAATAATGATCCTTCTCGTTTTTATCTTTCTTAATGACACGGCTCCAAGTCGGCTCACCCTCTTTCGATACAGGTACGCAAGTGCCGCCTTGGTTCTCACGCTTCACCTCGGATACATAGGTCTGACCGTAGATCAACGGAGTCTTACCGTATTGCTCGCGAGCCAAATAAGTACGCAAGGTAAAGATATCTTGCGGAGCGTTTTGGTTCATAGGCGTATCGGCTGTCGCACGGATCAATGTCAAGGCATAGGATGAATAACCCACTACGATTACCATCAAGCAGACCAAGATCGTATTCAGCATCTTGATATTTACCTTCTTGCTCATGAACAAATAAGCCGTCAAGGCCGCCGTGAGGATCACGGCGATCACGTAACCGCTACCGATAAACGGAATACCCAACAATACGATCGAGAGGATAAAGGATATCTTCATCCGCACCGGATGGATCTCGTCTTGCATCGTCTCCCAGATCGCCCAGATCAAGGAAGCCGCCAAGATAATCACGAACGCATATACACCCGAGTTATACGGCATACCGAACGTATTGACAAACAACAGCTCGAAATAACCGCAAACCTCAACCAAGCCTTGTACGACACCATACATCATCAAGCCCACGATAGCGAACGACACCAATAAAGCGATCAGCGTACCCTTCATCGTAGGATTCGGGAATTTCTTATAATAATATACCAGCACGATAGCCGGGATACACAATAAATTCAGCAAATGGACACCGATACTCAGACCCATCAAATAAGCGATCAGCACGATCCAACGATCGGCATGCGGACGATCGGCGGCTTCTTCCCATTTCAGGATCAACCAGAATACCAAGGCGGTAAACAAGGAAGAATAAGCATATACCTCGCCCTCCACGGCGCTAAACCAGAATGTATCGCTAAACGTATAAGCCAAAGAACCTACCAAACCGCAACCCATGATCGTAATCATCTGTCCCAGACACATCATCTTATCGTCTTCCACGATAATCTTACGAGCTAAATGGGTAATACTCCAGAAAAGGAATAAGATCGTCAGGCCGCTAAAAAGGGCGGACATCGTATTGACCATTACCGCCACCTTGGAAGGGTCCGAGGCGAACTGCGTAAATAAATTGGCTGTTAACATGAAGAAAGGAGCTCCGGGCGGATGGCCTACTTCCAATTTGTATGCCGAAGAGATAAACTCACCACAATCCCAGAAACTGGCGGTGGGTTCCATTGTCATCAGATAAACGGTAGAAGCGATCAAAAAAACGACCCACCCCAACACGTTGTTGATTAGTTTGTACTTTCCCATACTTTGTATAAGTGTGATAATTAATTGTTTCTACTTGCATACCCACACGGGCAGTCGGCCGCAAAGGTAATCATTTACGTTTAATACCTAACGTTCCATTCCCCTATAAATTATATAGAATAGATTAGAATTATATTAAACAAACCTTATCACTCAAGTGTTAATAGAATAGTTGAGTATTAAAATTATAGGGAGATGAAAGAAAATTATGAACTAATTGATAATGAAGAACGCCACCAATATGAATTTCATATAGAGCGATACGTTCCCAGAATAGAGTATATAAAAAATAAGGATGGGGTAATTTATCTCACCCACACTGAGGTTCCCATGGAGCTTGGAGGTAAAGGAATTGGTAGCCAATTGGTGGAGAAAGTGCTCTTGGATATCGAGAAGAAAGACTTACGTCTCGTTCCGTTATGTCCGTTCGTAGCTGGATATATCCAGAAGCATCCGGATTGGAAACGCATCGTAATGAGTGGTATACATGTTTAATATTTATAACAAAATTATATGGGCAAGAAGATCGAATATACGAATGGTGAACTCACCATTATCTGGCAACCGGAGTTATGTCAACATGCCGGTATCTGTGTAAAGACTCTTCCCGGTGTCTATAAGCCGAAGGAGAGGCCCTGGATACAGATAGAGAATGCGACAACCGCAGAATTAATTGCCCAAATCAATCAATGTCCGTCTGGCGCGTTGACATACCGAATGAATAAAGAGGTGAAATGAGGCCCCCCCGCCTGTCTCATCTTGATAGAAAGGAGTATTCCGTATCGGATACTCCTTTTTTCGCCATAAGGACCTCTTTCTATGATTTTTTGCTAGTTTTGTGATCTAGATTCACTATCAATGAAACAAATATGATAAAAAGACATTCTATCTTAACGGCAATCCTGCTTTGTTTCGTCGCTTTCACACAAGTGATGGCACAAGAGATGCAGGAACCCGAACCGCTTCCGATCGACCCAAAGGTTCGATACGGGAAATTGAGTAACGGATTGACCTACTATATCCGTCACAACGATCAGCCCAAAGACCGGGCAGACTTTTACATCGCCCAAAACGTAGGCTCCATCTTAGAGGAAGACAATCAACGAGGTTTGGCTCACTTCTTGGAACATATGGCTTTCGACGGCAGTAGGAACTTCCCGAATAACGGGATGGACGAATATATCGAGAGTGTAGGTATGCGCAGCGGGGAAAACTTCAACGCCTATACTTCCTTTGATGAGACCGTCTACATGATTACCAACGCCCCTGTCAACAAAAGCGGCGTGGTTGATTCTTGCTTATTGATCCTTCACGATTGGTCCGGGTTCCTAGCCTTGACCGACTCGGCTATCCAGAAAGAACGTGGGGTCATCCGTGAGGAATGGCGTACCCGACAGGATGCCCAGACTCGTCTATGGGAGCAGCAACTACCCAAGATGTACCCGGGAAGCCGTTACGCGAACCGGATGCCGATCGGTTCGATCGACGTGATCGAGAACTTCAAGCCGGACGAGTTGAGGGCTTACTACAAAAAATGGTATCGTCCGGACTTGCAAGCGATTATCATCGTGGGAGACGTAAATGTAGATCAAGTGGAGGCAACGATCAAAAAGATGTTCGCCGATGTCCCTGCCCCGGTCAACCCGGCAAAACGGGAACAAGTATCGGTTCCCGACAATGATCTACCTCTGATCTCGATCGCCAAAGACAAGGAGGCATCCAATACGATCCTTTATATCTTCTATAAACACGATAAATTGCCCAACGACTTGAATCGTACGATTGCCGGATTGGTAAAGGACTATATCCAGCAAATATGCGCGTCGATCATGGACGAGCGTTTCGATGACATCTTGCATCAAGCGAATCCTCCGTTTATCTATGCGGAAGCCTACGACGATGATAATTTCATGATCGCGAAGAGCAAAGGAGCATGGACCGTAGCCGCTCTTGCCAAGGAAGGCGAGATCGATTCCACACTGACCACGCTTGTCAAAGAGACCCAACGGGTAAAACAATATGGCTTTACGCCATCCGAGTATGAACGGGCACGCATCAACGTGTTGAAACAATACGAGTCCGCTTACAACGAGCGGAATAACCAAAAGAACGACGCTTATGTCCGTGAATACGTGAACCATTTCACCAACGGCGGTTATATCCCGGGCATTGAGATGGAATACACGCTATTGAACCAGATCGCCCAGAATATCCCGGTAGAGCAAGTCAACCAATATATCCAAGATATGATCGGAGAGGATAATATCGTGATCGGGTTAACCGGACCGGATAAAGAAGGTATAAAATACCCGTCCGAGGAGAACCTGCTCCGTACGTTCCTCAAAGCACGACAGATGCCGGTAGAGCCTTATAAGGAAACTGTCTCCAACGAGCCTTTAGTCCCGACCTTGCCGACCCCGGGCCGGATCACGGAGACAAAGACCGGCCAGCGCTTCGGAGCGACAGTATTTACCTTAAGCAATGGTATCAAGGTGGTATTGAAGCCTACCGAATTCAAGAAGGACGAGATCATCATGACTGCTACCAGCCCGGGAGGAAGCACTTTATTCGGCACGAAGGATATTGATAACTTAAAAGTTTTCAATGACGTGATCGAGATAGGTGGATTGGGCAATTTCTCCGCCACGGATCTAAGTAAGCGTCTGGCCGGAAAGAAGGTATCTTGCGCCCTATCGCTCAGTCAAGATAGTGAGAACGTGAACGGAATGGCCGCTCCTTCCGATTTGCGAACCTTATTCGAGTTAATTTACCTTAGCTTCACGGCTCCCCGCATGGACGAGGAGGCCTACGCATCTTTCGAGACACGGACAAAAGCGCAATTGCAGAATATGGAGTTAAATCCGATGGTCGCTTTCAGCGACTCTTTGTCTAAAGCGGTTTACGGAGATAATCCTCGTGCGTCACGTCTTCGTCCACAAGATTTCGAACATATCAGTTATCCTCGTATCATGGAGATGCGCAAGGAACGCTTCTCGGATGCTTCCGGTTTCGTATTCACGTTTGTAGGTAATATCCAGATTGATAGTATCCGTCCGTATATAGAGCAGTATTTAGCGACATTGCCATCTCAAGGAAAAATTGAGAAGGGAAATCCGGCGGAGGTTCCATCGATGCGTAAGGGAGACTATATGAATCGATTCAACCGCTCCATGGAAATCCCGAAAGTAACGGTAGCCAACCTCTATACCGGGCAGATGGAGTACAATCTGGAGAATATCATCACCGCTACCGCATTGAAACAAGTTATGGACTTGGTATATTACGAGAAGGTACGCGAGAAAGAAGGAGGAACGTATGGCGTCGGTGTATCCGCTAGAATCTCACCTTTCCCGGAAGGAAGAACGACATTACAGATATTCTTCGATACGGACCCGGCTAAGTGGGAGCAGATGAACACAATTGTCCGCAATGAGTTGAAACGGCTTTCCGAGGTAGGCCCTCGTCAAGAAGATTTCAAGAAAACACAGGATAACCTGCTGAAACGTCATGCGGAAGTCTTGCAGGAGAACAGCTATTGGTTGAACGTATTGGATGATTATTATTATAAAGGATTTGATACCGATACGGATTATGAGTCGATTGTTAAGGCGCTGACTCCCGAGAAGATAAAGGCATTCGCCCAAAAGCTTTTGGGACAGGGTAACCGGGTAGAAGTTATCATGCAACCCTAGTTACTATTTTGAGAGGATGAGACGGGGCGTGCCCCGTCTCTACTTTGATTTCTTTAGTTTAAAATGATCGAATCCTTCCCCATAAACCCCGATTACGGCGCTTTGGGATACAAAGGCGGTCGGATCAATATCATTAATGATACGGAAAATCGTAGTGGATTGCCGTTTTTTAGCGAGCACGAACATCATCTTCTGTTCTTGCCCCGTATATAACCCGGTAGCATCGATCACCGTAACCCCTCGATGCAACGCATTAATCTCCTTACCAATCTCTTGATACTTCTTCGAGATGATAAAGAATTGCACGGACTGGCGGGCACTGTTCACGATCTGATCCAGCACGAAACTACAAACATATAACGTTACGAAACCATATACCACTTTCTCCCAATCCTTTAGCACGAAATAACTGGAGGTGATAATAATCATATCGCAGATCATCATGACCCGTCCCAGCGTTATATCCCGGTATTTATTGATGATAGCGGCAATAATATCCGTTCCACCCGTACTACCGTTCGAGGAGAAAGCGATACCGATACCACTTCCGCAGAAAGAGGCTCCCAGCACACATGCCATAAACGGTTGGTCTTGTAATAAATGCATATCGGCCGTCAACTTCTGGATCAGCGACAGGAAGAAAGTAAGCGTAAACACGGCGAAGATCGTCTTGATACTGAACTTAAAACCTAATATTTTCAAGGCAAGCATCAGCAAGACGGCATTAATGAGGAAGTAAGTGTACTGAACAGGAAATCCCGTAGCCCAGAAAACAATGGAAGCGATACCCGGCACTCCACCTGTCGTAATGTCATTCGGCAAAAGGAAAACGGTCCATCCGATACCGTAAAGGATCATCCCAAGAGCGATCATTAAATAGTCCCGTGTCTCCCGAAGCAGGACTTGTCTGGATAAGGAAGAAATTGATAAAGTAGATTTCATCTCATTTATTTATTTTTAGCGGGCGCAAAGGTAATGAAAGTTATTGATAGGAAATGCTTCACCTTATATTTAGCCGGAAATATAATGGTTCACTTTCCCCTATTTACAGAGACGTAAGCAAAAGCCAAGGAATGTTAACTATTTATCAGTAATAACCCCTTTTATATAACATCACCTTTATTTAGAAAAGCTCTATAAACGAGAACATGAAGGAGAAAGCAGGCATTTATACGCCTTTTCCACACAAAAAGACCCGTTTTTCGATAAGAATACCCTCGTTAGATTACACATATAGTCCCGTTCACCCACGCCTGTACAGGCGTAAACCCACACATATAGTCACGATAGGCTACACATATGGTCATAATGGGCGATATGACTACCTTATAATGGGCATTGTTGCCCCCTAACGACTGGACCATAAGGCATAAGATATGAGATAGGATGAATTTATTTCGCTAGAATAAAAGGCCGTTTTTCAACAAGTCACTAGCGGATAGACGATTGCTGTTTTTTTCTTTCGTTTTTAGGAGCGAGACGTACTTTGGCCCGAAATAATCGATTCTCAAGGACTTCAGTTTACAAATTGTCACATTGATATTCTAACCAGAACACGCATAAGCCCTTTCATCCAATTGTAGAGACGGGGCGTGCCCCGTCTCTACAACCAAGTATGTATGAGCTGCAAATATAGACTTACAATCTCACATTCTCCATTTCCTCACACTTCTCTTCCCGCAAGCGTTGAATATCCTTAAGCTGGCGGTCGAAAAACATGAGCAAGTCATTGATGAGCCGTCCGTTCTGGGATAAAAGCAAAACCCCATCCATCAATTGCGTTGACAGGTAGCGAACTTTCATATTACTTACATGTTGATCGGGACGCTGCAGATAAACGGCCATACATCTGTACAAAATTGGTGCTATTTGTATCCACGGCAGTTTTAGGCCTACCAACAGATTTTTCACGCTTTGTAACTGATGGTTCAGATAATCGAAATCATCCTCATCTTTCTCAAAACGGCACGCTTCTTTCAAGCGTCGTGCCTCTTCCTTAAAAAATATATCACTCAACATTTCCATGTTCGAAACCGGAGCGTCTTGCTCTGAACCGACAGGTTCAGTTACGGGATAAATGTTTTCCACTTCCATAATATATTAGCATTAAGCAGGCGGAAAAAAGAACGGTCCCGCCTGACCCGTTGCTAAACACTTTACCAGAAAGCTGGAGGCACATTAATGCACTCCACGGGGGTACGGAACCGTCATATCGGATCGGTTACAGGCAAAAAAATGCCTGCAACCGAATAGAAGCAGGTATTCTACTCTGCTTTCTGGTTTTAAAATGTTTAGCATTGCAAATATACTTCTTTTTCCGGATATCCAACCTATAGAGGATAAATAATCAAGGCAACCGTACCAATTATCTATTTATCTATCGGAAAGATTTAAATATATGTTGAGACTATAAATAGAGCCCCCTCACGCTATACTATCATGGAAATTGCGGAGGAGGCCGTTTCAGTCTAAAGAATCTTATAACTTGACAGAAATTTGTTCACCTTTGTACTCAATTACCTTTGTAGGCTTACCCTTATTATCCCATCCCGCAGGAGCATTCGGGCTTACGTAAATAATATTGAAAGTTCTCTCTGATAACATCCCGGGATAAGAGCCTTCACGACTACCGATTGTCAAAGTATTCGTCGCATCGCTATAATTAAAATCGATCTTCGAATAAGTTCCTTTCTGGTAATTATTGTTCGTACCTTCATCTTCATATAGATAGAAGGAGCCATCCTTTCCGGCATAAATATAGACATCTATCACTTCCGGTTTTTTCTCATTTACATAAGTGATCTCCGGACCATATAATAAGATACCACCTGACGGAGCAAATATCGGCATACGTTCGAATGGAGCCTCAACCTCCTGCTTTTGGCCACCTTTATAACGTTTACCCGTATATAGATCATACCAATCCGTTCCTTTCGGGAAATACACCTCACGGGAAGTCGCTTTATAGGTATATACCGGGGCAATCATCATAGAGGGGCCGAACATATATTGGGTAGAATTATCCCGGACAGCCAAGTCGGAGGCATAATCCATCACCAATGGACGCATAATCGTATAATCATCAAAATACGTCTTACCTGCCAACGAATAAATATAAGGCATCAAACGGTAACGCAATTGATTATAATACAAGATCGTCTGATAGGCCGGATGATCTTCCGGGGCGATATTATAAATCTCACGCAATGGAAACTGTCCATGCGCACGGTACAAAGGGGTAAATGTGCCAAACTGATACCAACGGGCATTCAGTTCCCGCCATTCCTTCAAGTCGTCATTCTCAACACCGGTCTTGTCATAAATAAGCTGTCCTGTACGATAACGGTTCTCCACGCAGAAGCCACCGATATCCATTGTCCAATAAGGTATACCGGAGATTGAGAAGTTCAACCCCGCAGAAATCTGAGCTTTCAATTCCTCCCAACGAGTACCGATATCTCCGCTCCAAGAAGCGGTGGAATACCTTTGTAGGCCAGCGAATCCGGAACGAGTCAACAAAAATACGCGATCATCCGGATTTTCCTTCAATTGCCCCTCATAAATAGCCTGCGCATTCACCAACGCATACGTATTATAATATTGAGCTGAAGGGCCTAAAGCTGTCGGGCCGGTCAACGCCTTTTGGTAAGACATCGGTGTACAATCCTTAATATTCGGTTCGGAAGCGTCCATCCACCAAGCGTCCACTCCCAAACGATATAGGTTATCATTCATTTGTTTCCAGAATAACTTACGGGCACCGGGGGCATAAGCATCATAAAATGTAGCCACGAATCCAGGTGGAACAAAATCAAGGATGCTATCCTTAACCGCTTGCAGGTAAACCCATCCGTTAGCTGCCAATTCTTTATAATTCTTTGTGGTAGGATAAAATTTCGGCCAAACAGAGATCATGAAACGGGCATTCAAATCATGAATCGCATCAACCATACCTTTCGGATCAGAGAAACGTGCCGGATCAAACTCATGGCTTCCCCATGAATCAGTTTTCCAGTACTGCCAGTCCATGACAATATTATCCACACCCATTTTACGTTTTCGGAGCTCACGCAAGGCCGTCAATATCTCATCTTGCGTTTTATACCGTTCACGGCTTTGCCAAAAGCCCATCGCCCAAGCAGGCATGATCGGCGATTTACCGGTGACATACCGATAACCTGAGATTACCTCGTCCATCGAATCACCATGAATAAAATAATAATCTATATCATTTCCCATCTCCGACCACATAGACAATCGCCCTACTTCTTCTTCCGGACGAGGAGACAATACTTTCAACCCAATATAAGAGCCGGCTCCCTCACGCCATTCGATACGCACCGGGACTTTCTTTCCCGCTTGCAAATCGGCCGTGAATTTCACGCTATTAGGATTCCAAGAGGGCCGCCAACGTTCTTCTACCACCAGTTTATTATCCAAGAAGACTTTCGTATACGCTCCATAGAATAACTTAAAATGATAAACACCACTTTCTTTCGGTTCGATCTCACCTTCCCAAACGACCAAGCTGTTCCTGAAACGGAATCCTTCCGGGAATTTATCAAACGTCTCTCCCTTAAAATCAAACGTCTTCGGAAGAGGTTGGTGCGTAAACAGGGTCTCGTAATCAATTCTGGACTCTTGACGTTCCGCAAAGACCTCCAATCCATTATTTTTATAATAAGTAGCGGTCAAACCTCCCTCTTTCCCATTCTTATCGTACAACTTAAAGATATCCAAGTTCGAATAAGGGCGTGGATCACCGTACCGGGAATAAGAATAGTTATCGAATAAGACACCATAATTCTTGGAAGAAACCACGAAAGGCACCGATATCTTGGTATTATACTGATACAACTCCTCATTTTTCGATTTATAATTAAATTCATCCGACTGGTGCTGCCCCAATCCATAGAAAGCCTCGTCTTCCGGTGAATTAAATTGCTGGCGAGTCGTATAGCCTTTGCGACCTTCTACCTCTATCGGCGTAAACTGCCGTCCACCGTTACTTTCTCGCAATATTAGCTTACCCGACATATCATAGAATGTCACTTCTCCCGTAACAAGACTGACGGCCGCACGTAATTTGCCGGTATTCAGAAATACGGAATCCGAAGTCGATTCGACATTCCATTTTACCGGGGCCTTTACCGGAGCGACACGGACTAAGCTCTGCTTATCCTGAATCTTAGCCTCCGGGCTTGCCGTCACTTGAATAACCTCATCATTCACAACCAACAAACGAACCGTTTTCGATTGGTTCAGCTCGCCTTCCGGCAAGCTGACCAATATACCATTCGCTATCTTTTTATATCCGGCCTGCGCCGAGAATGGTAAGACAGCCAATAGCCCATATAACAATAAATACTTACATCTCATATCCTCTAAATTTAAAGAATTAATAACCCGGATTTTGTGTTAATTTCGTATTTAACTCAAGCACAGAAGTAGGGATCGGGAAAACGGTTGTAAAACCGGTATTATCCACTACGTAATCGCCAGTGGCGACATTATGATGCACTCCCGCATAACGATCAGTCGTAGGTTCCGTATAAGTCCCGAAACGTATTTGATCCTGACGGCGCATCCCCTCATAAGAGAATTCCAACATGCGTTCATCCAAGATATCTTGCAAAGTCACGTTACTTTTCTGTCCGGCTTGTACACGGTCACGAATCTCATTCACTTCCGCATCACCGCTTTGTCCCATACGGACTTTCGCCTCAGCCGCCAATAACAAGGCATCTGCATACCTCCAGAACACCTTATCATTATTATGATTCAAATAAGAAGAAGTCGTATTATCCACCTCATATTTAGACATACGGGCTCCCGCAAATTTTAATATCTGGTTCGGTACATCCTCCTTAAAATCAACAACCACATCCATTGGGTTATAGCATAACTGAGCTCCATCGCCTAAACCCGCATCTATCGGCTTGCCATCCACGAACACCGGTCCATAAAAGAACGTCATATCCATACGGGGATCTTGTTCATCCGTACCGTACTTGAAAACTTTCATCTGTTCTACGGTAGCGCAGGCACCATTCCAACCTTGCAAGCCATAAGCGGATGCGTGGGCCGCATGTAATGTACGAGTCGGATTATAATCGCTCACTTTATAGGTAGTACCATCACTCGGTTGAGTCCAGATATTTTCTACCGAACTATCGTTTGTCTTGGAAAAATTCTGGGAGAAGTTGGGTTGTAGACTATATCCCTCCTTCTCTATCTGTTTCTGACAATAAAGAACCGTCTCCCAAGCGTCACGAGTCGTACCATCCAACGCGATCTTAATGTTTTTACCGGCTTGGTTTACATACGGCGCAACTTTAGCGATACCACCCACCAAAGAACCATCATTCCAATCATCTTTTGACAAGATAGGACTATTAATAGCGACTTTCGCCATCGCCATATACCCCACAGCCTTGGTCACCCGGCCATAATACTTGCCCATATTCTGGCATTTTCCACTGGGCAAATGGGGAATGCAATCCGTCAACTCATCCACAATAAACTGATAGACCTCGCTTCTCGAAGATTGATTCACATCCGCCATCACAGTCTTCGAAGAAGTAACCAGAGGTACACGACCGAATAAATCGACCAAATGATAATACAGAATCGCACGCACGGCACGAGCCTCATATTGATAATCTTGCAGATAGCTCTCCCCACCCGCTTGAATGAAGGTCTCCAGATTATCGATCGAGGTATTACAGTTACCGATAATCGTATATAGCGCATTCCAAGTACTCTTTATCGTAGCGTTACCCGGACCATAATTATGCAAAAACAAGGATTGCCATTTACCTCCATCTACCCAGTCGCCTTGTCTTCCCGGCAATATCCAAGCATCGGAAGAAAACTCTTGTAAAGTATGCACATTATCCGTACTTCCATATAACCGATTCCCAAATGAGGTATAAATCGTAGCGATCGTATTTACATACACCAATTTCTCACTTTTATAAGCTTCTTCTTCCGGTATCTTACTCTTGGGATCCTCATCCAAAAATCCGGAACAAGCGGAGAATAAACCACCTAAAATCAGCATGGAGCTCACCAATACTTTTTTCATGACAATAAGTATTAAAAGATTAACAATTAGAATTTAACACCCAGTGAGAGTGAATAAGTACGGCTCAACGGATAAATCAATTTATCATCCACACCCAACGTACCCGAAACAGAAGATTTAGACGCCACATTCGCCGAGTTGATAAGCGGCGTCATACCAGAATAACCTGTGATGGTCGCGACATTGTTAACAGAGAACGCCAAACGCAAGGATTTTAAATACTTCTCAATCTTCAGTTTCTTGACGGGAATATTATAACCTAACGTAATATACTCGATATTAACATAGTTACCATTTTCCAGATAATAATCAGAAATCTTGATGTCGTATATCCGCTTATCCAACGCCCCATCCAATATATTATAGGTTGGATACAATGATAAATTATTAAACGTCAAACTTGTACCATTATAGATTTTATGCCCGAACGCCCCATTTAATTGAACCGCCAGATCAAAATCTTTATATCGCATATTAACAAAGCCACCCATATATACCTTTGGCAACGCTTGACCCGCTATATAACGGTCACCGCTATCCGATAAGTCCACTTTGCCATCGCCATCCAGATCCGCGATATCATAAACAAACTTACCATCTTCCTTCTCTACCAATCCGTTGCAATGAGGAATATAGAATACGCCTAAGGGTTGTCCCTCCGTCAAGTAAGTAACACCCGCATACTGGGTTAAGCTAGGAGCGTTCACCGCCGATACTTGGATATATTTACTAGTCGTAAACTCTGACCCCATATATGTACCACTTAATGATTTAAGCTTATTCTTCTGGAAAGACAGATTCGTACCCACGGTTAATGAGAAATCTTTTTTCTTGATGATATCGCCGCTGATCGCTACCTCAAAGCCGTTATTGGTCATTTCTCCTAAGTTCGCAAGCATAGACGTATATACGAACGGAGGAACCGGAACGGTATAAGTGTACAACATATCTTTCGTAGTAGACGCATAATAATCCATTGTCAAGCGAAGACGGGATTGGAACATCGCTAAATCCACGCCCACATCAAACGTATACTTCTTTTCCCAACGCAAATCCGGATTTGGATTTGAATCGATATAGAAAGTAGTCGTAGCCGATCCATCCACCAAGGTCGTTCCATTCGGAGCCATCAAGGAGAGGGATTGATACGGATCGATCGCATCTTGATTACCGGTCACGCCATATCCGGCTCTCACTTTCAAGTTATCGATAAAAGTCAAGGACTTCATAAAAGCCTCGTTCGAGGCGATCCAAGCGACAGAAGCCGACGGGAAGAATCCCCATTTATTACCATAACCTAATTTAGAAGAACCGTCGCGACGGACATTCGCCGTAACTACGTAACGGCTATCATACATATAATTAAAGCGTGCCATATAAGATAATAAAGCGAAACGGGTAGCATTAGAGGTAGCGTCACCCCAACTTATGTTAGCACCGGCTTTCAAGTTATTATAGGTAAAATAATTCGTCTCGTAACCGCTGGTTTTCGTGGAAGACTCGAACAAAGACTGTGTCTGCGCCTCCAATAAAGCCAAAGCGTTAATGCTATGCCGTCCGAATTCCCTTGCGTAATTCAATTGGAGATTTCCCATCAAGTCATTTCGTTCCGCATATTTCAAATAGGCCTGTCCATTCCCGTTCATCGAACCCTGTTGGATATCATTCGGGATATAACGCCGGTCATTCAAGCTATAGTAAGTATACGAACCGAATCCCGTCAAGTTCAATCCCTTGATGATCTCCACGTTTACACGTCCGTTCACGTTCACATGAGAGGCTATTTTCTTATTTGTGATCTCCAACATACCTAAGGGGTTATATACCTCGATCGCGGTCTTATCCTCATCCCAGATACCCGTTTCCGGATTCTTATAGTTCGGATACGTAGGATTGTAAGCTGCCGCCGAATAAATCGTACGGTACATATCAAATTGATGATCGCCTTCCCTACGTGATCCAAACATGCCTAAATCAAACTTCACCCGTTTCTGGAAAGCATACTGGCTTGCGTCCACTTTGGCCGTATAACTATTGGAAGAAGAATTCTTCAACAAACCCGGACGGCGGATCACACCGAGAGAGGCCCTTAGATTGGAATTATCATTACCGCTCGTAAATGAGAGATTATGGGTCTGGGTAAGACTGGCAGAACGTTCCACCTCCTCAAACCAATTCGTACTCGCTCCCATATCATTCGTACTCAATCCCATAGCCACCGCACCGGCACGCCATTCATCGGCCGTTAACATTCCCAAGTTCTTATAAACCTTATTAACACCGAATAAACCATTATATTCAATTTGAGCGAAACCGGCTCTACCCTTGGCAGTCGTAACGACAATTACCCCGGACGCACCCCGTGAACCATACTGAGCCGTCTCCGAAGCATCTTTCAAGATAGTCAAAGACTCTATATCGGAAGGAGAGATGGCGTTCAACATACTTAAATCTCCAAATACCCCATCGATGATAACCAACGGATCATTGCCTCCGGATAGAGAGGTAGTACCCCGGATACGGATATTCATATCACTCGTAGGGTCTCCACCTACATTACTGATAACAACACCAGCGACCTTACCCTTTACCGCATCCAAAGGCTCCGTAACGACACCCGAGTTCATATCCTCTTTCTTTACTTTCTCCACAGCACCAGATACGGAACGCTTGTTTCCTATGGCGTAACCCACAACAACAACATCATCCAGCCTTTGAACGTCTTCATCCAATGCAACATTAACCACCGAAAGATTCCCTATACTCACCTTCTTACTTACATAGCCAATATAAGAGAAGACTAATGCCGCTTTTCCATTTTGTACTTCCAGCACATAATTCCCGTTAAAGTCGGTTACCGTCCCGTTTTGGGTACCTTCCTCCAGCACGCTGACACCGATCATCGGTTCTCCTTGGGCATCTTTTACAACCCCGCTAATTTTCTTATTTTGTTGCTTTATTACCGCATGGATCTCTTTGTTCGCCTTCGCTTTGTAGATTATAATATGCTCATCTTTTATCTCATACGTCAATCCCTGTTTTCTCAGAACCTTATTCAAGACATTCTCGAGTGGCTCTTTGCTGACATCAACAGACAAAACCTCTTTCAAATTGACTTCACTACTTTTATAGATAATAGAATAACCAGATTGTTTTTCCAACTCACGGAACACTTGTTCTAAAGTAGTCTGATTCAGAGATAAATCAAGAACAACCGGAGACTCTGTGGCAGCTAATATATTACTCGTATTTAGTATTAAAAATAACATGCCGATTGCCATAACACGAACTATAAAGTATGGAACACCATACTTTACACGAATTCCTGTGTCTTTCTTCATGATAGATAAATTTAAATATTAACAATAACTAGAGGTCATTTCAAATAGCTTGGCTCCTACACTCTTTTCCAGATTTCACTTCATAGGCAAATTAATTTAAGTATTAAACGTTCTTGACTAGCTTGATTTTTCCATCCTTCTGAATATATGTCCATGAGCGTTGATAAGATAACTTTTTGAGAATATCATCCAAACTCACGTGTTTCCGGAAACTTGCGACATATTTATCATACTTTATCGACTCGGAGTCTATCTCGATCCTCACGTTGAACCGCCTTTCCAATATGGTAGAGATTTCTGCCAACGTCTGATCCTTAAACACCAGAATACCGTCCTTCCAGCACGTATAATCTTCCGCATCCACCTCATGGCAATAGAGTTTACCTGTATGGCTATCTTTAATTACCTGCTGATTAGGAGATAATATCATATTGTCCTTACCATGATCCGTCAATACTTGCACGGAACCTCTTTCCAAGGTCAACACGGCTTGGCGATCAGTATCATAAGCCTTGAAACTAAAACGGGTACCCAATACTTTCGCCGAGAATTGCTTCGTATGTACGATGAACGGGCTCTCCGTCTTCTTTCTGACATCAAAGAATCCTTCACCCTGTAAGCACACTTCACGGTTATCGGAAAATTCGGCCGGATATGTCAAGCTAGATCCTCCATTCAACGTAACTTGAGTACCATCAGAAAGGGTGAGATGCGTGATAGCACCCTCCGGAACTTCCACGACAATAGGCGCTTGAGCCGTTAAGAGCTGCCGACTATTGATGATTCCGATAGAAACGATTACAGAAGAAAGAATCAAGATTGCGATAGAAGCGGCCACCGGCCAATAACGGAATAGACGGGTTCTTCTAGTTGCCATCAGATTATAACGACGTCCCAACTTCTCTTCCACCCGTTTGAAAACAGCCTCTTTTCCCTCCTCCGCTTCTTGAACGGATAAAGTGTGTTTCGCTTTTATCGCATTTAAAAGCTGTAAAATCAGCTTTATCTCTTTTTCTTGATTCTTTTGATTATCCACAATCATACACTTTTTACTTGTAGGAGCCACCTACATTTGATTAATGATTCTATAAATAAAGAGTATGGAAGTCTTTTTTACCTATAAAGGGTATCACGAGTTTAACATTCATTAAAACAACAGATGAATTCTCCTTTTAACGACATTGTAATATCGGCTCACCGCATCCAACATTTTCCGGATCGCGATATTCATTTGTTGCTCCACGGTTCCTTCCGTTATTGACAAGGCTTGAGCGATCTCTTTATGCTTCATTCGCTCTTCACGAGCCAATAAGAAGATTAATTTGCAGCGTTCGGGGAGTTCGGAAAGGGCTTTATTATATACCTCTGTCATCTCGGCGTCAAGCAGATCACTATCTACCTCATTCGTATCTATATACAAATCTATCGGTAGCTCATCAATGGATATGTTTTGGCGTTGATGCTCTTTCTGTTTTAAGTAATGGAATGATTCGTTTCTACTGATGATAAATAACCAAGCGTTCAGGTCTTCTATATCAATCAATTCTTCCCTTCTTTTCCATAGGATACAGAATACCTCGGATACGACTTCCTCACGATCTTCCTTATTTGGCAGAAAATATCCCACAAAACGATTGACCGTGGCATATTGTATGTCAAACAACTCACGAAAAGAGGCATAATCTCCTTTCGCGACACGAGACAGTAGAGTTTTTAATATGAATTCGTTTTTCATTACGATTAGTCAAATCCATTGTCTTTCATAACAGATGGACTCATCTCTCTCCTTTCGTGACAAAAGTAATAAAAAACTTATAAACAAAAAGCCTTATCAAATATTTAGCTTCTTCTTAATAAGAGGGAAGCACTTATATATGATAAGGCCTATAAAAGATACAAGACTTACTAACTATAAGCTATGCTGGAACATCCAAGCCAGATAATCCGGTTCGGCGAAAGCGTTATCCCAACTGTTATGGTCTACACCGGGAAATTCCTTATAACGGACATCAGCTCCTGCTTTCTTCAATGCTTCATTAGCGTCACGGGAGAATTGTACATCGACTACGCTGTCGGAGCCGCCGTGATAAATACTGAAAGCCGTCTTGCCCTTAAAGTTCGCCAGACGTTGCAAGTTCGCTCCACCACAGATCGGGGCGGCAGCGGCAAACAGGTTCGGGTAACGCATCACGATATCGAACGTGCCCATACCTCCCATCGATAGGCCAGTTACGTAAATGCGTTTCGTATCGACCTTACCTTCCGCTATATAACTATCCAATAATTCCTTGACTGCGGCCATTGATTGCGTGGCCGGAGCATTCAACGGATAGAAACGCTTCCCTTCTTTTCCGGCGTTCAATCCCTTATATTCAGACCAAGTCTTCTCGGCCGGGCATTGAGGCGCTATGATGATAGCCGGATATTTCGTTTGATTCTCGAAAGAAGCGAACATATCACCACCATGTACTAATTGGGCCTCATTATCCGACCCTCGTTCGCCCGCTCCGTGCAGGAACAGGATTACCGGGTATTTCTGCGCCGGATTATAATCTCGGGGATACAGAACCCGATAATTCAATTGATAACCATCACGAGCCGTAAACTGCTTTTTCAAAAAACTAGCCTTATCACCAGCATATCCAGCAACGGAGAGAAGAAGGCAAAGAGACAAAAAAAAGATACTTCTAAGTGTTTTCATAATCATATATTCAAATGTAAATACTATCTACTTAGATCGATAACTTCCGCAAATATAATTAAATAGTCTGTTAAGGCGTTGTATAATATCAAGATTAAACCAACTATTAGGACGTGAGCGGATTCGTTGGGATGCTTTAGATGTAGATTTGAGCTTGTCTATCATAGCAAATCCAGATAAATACCCGTTAGTAAGTAAATAATCGAATATTGTATGTATTTTGTAGAGACAGATTGTCCTATCTCTACAAAATACATTTGAAAATGATACCGAAAGATTATTGGGCTTCCTGTATTTTTGTCGCTTCTGATACACCGTTCTCGTTGAATGCCTCGATGGTGAAATAATAAGGCTGGTCGGTGGACAGACTCTTTAATAGTAATTCATTCTTTCCGTATAGGAGCCATGAGTTGTATAGTTTATCGGGAGCGATACCCCAACGGATGTTGTAGCCTTGGCTATTCTTGGCTGCGTCCCAGGTAATCATCGCGTCACGGCGGTCCGCTTGGCGAACGACCTTGAAGTTCTTCACCGTCGCAGGCTTCTTGCCCTCACCGATACCGAACACACGCAAGTCCGAGATCGCCAGATGAGGCGTCGGGACCTCTATATTCTTATAACGGACATAACGGACACGAGCCGGATTATCCACTTGTACGTAATCGTTCGGGACATCCTTATAATTATTCCGGCGATCCACCAACGTTACCCAATCCTGCCCGTCCAAAGAGCCTTCCACCGCATAACGGTGGCGTAAACCGGGAATACGTCCATACATATTCGATTGATGATCGTGATAATTCACTTGCACGGCATACACCGTAGCGGGAGCCTCCAGATCGATCTCTACCCATTCGGTATCTCCATTCGTGCGAGCCATCCAGAATGTCTTACATTCCTCATCCGTCAAGTTGGCCGGAAGGAAATTGGCGGAAGTCTTGGGACGGTTCGATTCCGTGAATCCTTGCGCGGCGGGAGCGGAACCCTCCGCATATGAGGAAGCTTTCACCGGCTTTTTATAAGAAAGCAACATCCACCCCGTAAACTCTCCTTTCTTTCCCGGCTCGGCGGGAGCGTAATGCGGATAATCACCGAAGTTATTATCACAATACATAATGCCCTCCTTATCGAAGAAAGTAGGATACATGCAGAGGCGACGCTCCCAATTCACCGTAGCCGAGAGAGACATAGAGGCGAAATGCCAATAGTTGCCACCCGGCCCCACCAAGGTACTTCCGTGTCCGGCACCATTCATGAAACCACCGGGCTTATAGCTTACCGGGTTATGCGATTGGTACTTATACGGACCTAATGGGGAGTCCGCCACATAAACACCATCGGCATATACGTTGAATTCCGTACCGGGGGCGGCATACTGCATATAATATTTACCGTCGTGCTTGGTCAGCCAAGCACCTTCCATATAGCCCCCCAATACCGTATCGGTATGGTTCTCGCCAAAACGTTCCCAGCCATGCTTCGGCATATCCAAGCCGAAAAGCTCGACCGTCTCACCCTCGATCAAGAAACGGTCATCCTTATTCAGTTTCTTGCCCCGAAGCGGATAAACATTGGAAGAGCCCCAGAATAAATAAGCTTGCCCGTCATCATCGATGAATAAATCCGGGTCTTGTAGGTCGTGGAGTATAGCAGGAGTAGCGTTCCAATTACCCGATTTCGGATCATCGGTATAAAGAACGCTCATGGAGCCGGACGGATCACCCATCACATAAAGCACGGAATCCTTATAATTATGAACGGCGGGAGCGTTGGAACCCTGAGGATACCAGTTTTTACCGGGAGTGATAAAATCCCAGTTCAACAAATCTTTCGAATGCCAGTAGCCATGCGAACGGGTTACGAACATATAATACTCGCCCCGGAATTCTACGACAGCGGGGTCCGCACCCGAACGGTAAGACAGGTTGTTCGATGAGTTATAAATCATATACGTATAATCCACATTAAGCGGATTACAATACGTATTCGCCCGCATGGATTGAGCGGTGGCGGAACCTCCGGAAGCAGCCAAGAACAGAGCGGAAAAGATATATTTTGATAATAGTTTCATGTTGATATGTATTAATTTTTACCGCAGAGAGAAAGAAGACTGATTCGCCTCGTCGGCAGAATTCAAGCCTACCCAAACCGTGAAATCACCCGGCTCGGCTTTCTTCTGCATATCGATACCATAGAAAGCCAGCAAAGCTTCGTCAATCGTGAAAGAGACTTGCTTCTTCTCGCCCGCTTTCAAAGTCACCTTCTCGAAACCTTTCAGCTCTTTAACCGGACGGGTCACGCTACCCGCCAAGTCGCGGATATACATCTGGATGACCGTCTCGCCATCCACCTTACCCGTATTCTCTACCTCAGCCGTTACCGTGATCTTGCCCCCTTTCGTGAAAGAGTTCTGATCCAGCTTCATAGAGTTCACGGCGAAAGTCGTATAGCTCAAGCCATAACCGAACGGATACAACGGTGTGTTAGGCACATCCATATATCTGGATTTATAATCCGTATCCGGAGCTTCCGGAGGAACCGGGCGGCCTGTCGGTTTCTGATTGTAATACAGAGGCAATTGACCTACCGTACGAGGGAAAGACATCGTCAGGCGAGCGGACGGATTATAATCGCCACTGATCACATCAGCCATACCATGACCCGCCATCGTACCCAGATACCAAGCCTCCAAGATACCGTCGACATGCTGATCCTCCCAAGAAAGATCCAAAGGACGTCCGTTCACCAAGATCAAACCAAGAGGTTTACCCGTCTTTTTCAATTCTTTCAACAAGGCTTGTTGAGCGCCCGGCAATTTCAAGTCCGTACGGCAAGCCGCCTCACCACTCCAGTTGAAATCCTCGCCCATAGCCGCCAATACGATATCCGCACGGCGAGCCGTAGCGATCGCCTCAGCGAATTTAGATGAATCATCAGTCAAGAGATCACATCCCTCGGCATAAATGAACTTCACGTTCGTACCGGCATATTTCTCGGTCAGACCCTCGAACAAAGAGATACTCTCCTCACGCTCACCCCGGCCGGCCCACTCGCCATTCTGGTTGATCTTATCTTTTACCATCGGTCCGATCAAGGCTACCGTAATATGCTTATCCTTCGAGATCGGGAAGAAGTTATTATCATTCTTCAAAAGGACGATCGAGCGAGCGGAAGTCTCACGAGCCTCTTGCAAGAACTCCGGCTTCATGATCGTATTCTTCTCACGCTCATTGTCCAAGTAACGATACGGATCATCGAACAAGCCCAAGAGGAACTTCATCTCCAAGATGCTCGCCACGGCACGGTTGATATTCTCTTCCGAGACTTTACCCTCTTTCACGGATTGTACAAGATATTGGCTGTAGATGCCACCCGTCATATCCATATCGATACCGGCGTTCGCAGCCAGTTCCCCAGCCTCCTTGTCATTTCGCACGATACTATGGGCTACCATCTCATTGATACCGGTATAATCGGTAACCACGAAACCATTGAAGCCCCAGTCCTTACGTAACAAATCGGTCATCAACCATTTATTACCCGTGCTGGGCACTCCGTTGATCTCATTGAAGGAGGCCATGAACGTAGCGACTCCCGCTTCCTTAGCCGCTAAATAAGGCGGCATATAATAATTCATCAATGTATTTTGCGACAACTCGGACGTATTATAATCACGTCCGGCCTCAGCGGCCCCATAAGCGGCAAAGTGCTTACAACAAGCCAAGACCGTATTTACGTCAGCCAACGAACGCCAATCGTTTCCTCCTTGGAAACCCTCGACACGGGCCTTCGCAATCAGACTTCCCAAATACGGGTCCTCACCGGCACCTTCCATTACACGTCCCCAACGGGCATCCCGGGAGATATCCACCATCGGGGCGAACGTCCAAGCGATACCGGAAGCGCTCGCCTCATCCGCCGCGATCGCCGCACTTTTACGCATCCGCTCCAAATCCCAAGAGCAGGATTCCGCCAACGGCATCGGGAAAATCGTACGATAGCCGTGCACGACATCATAACCAAACAATACGGGTATCTTCAAACGGCTCTCGGACAGAGCCATCTCTTGCATTTTACGTACGCCATCTACCGTATATACATTAAACAAGCTTCCTACAAGACCTTGTTTCAGCAAAGTCTCATAATCCCCCGTCATAACCGGGCCGGTCACATCCCAGTTACAGGAGTATTGGGCCATCTGCCCCACCTTTTCCTCCAAGGTCATCAAAGAGAGCACAGAATCTACACGGCGTTCAATATTTTTGTCGCCGCTGAAGCTTTTCCAGCCACTTACAGCGGGTTGCTGGCATCCACCTAAGATAGCGGCAACGGCCGCACCAGCGATAAAAGTCGTTAACCTTTTCATTATTCGTATCTGTATTATTTGTTCCAAGTTACCTGCGCCGATTTCACGTCCCGGGAGTTCGTACCTACGTAAATATTGAATAAGCCCGGTTCCCAGATGTATTCCAACGCGCTGTTATAAAATTTCAAGTCTTCCGGCGTAATCGTAAAAGAGACTTTTCGGCTCTCACCCGGTTTCAAGGAGATCTTCTGGAAGTTCTTCAACTCTTTCATCGGACGGGAGATGCTGGCAGCCGGATCGCCGATATATAACTGTACGACTTCCTCGCCCTCTAGCTTGCCCGTATTCGTCACCTGTACGCTGGCGGTCAATACACCATTCTCTCCTTGCACACTCGTCTTATCCAGCTGAAGATCACCGTAAGAGAAAGTCGTATAACTCAAGCCATAGCCAAACGGATACAATGGATCGTTCGTGATATCCAGATATTTAGAAGTGAAATGATCATCCGGATTCATTGGGCGGCCTGTTTTCTTAGCATTGTAATACAAAGGAATCTGGCCTACACTACGAGGGAATGTAGTCGTCAATTTACCGGAAGGATTCACGTCACCGAACAATACGTCCACCAATCCGCGAGCCGCGGCGGAACCTCCATGCCAAGCCTCAACGATCGCGGAGAATTGGCTATCCTCCCACTCCAAGGTCAACGGACGGCCATTCGCCAAGACCAATACTACCGGTTTACCGGTCTCCAACAAAGCTCTTAACAGCTCTTTCTGGCTCTCCGGCAAACTAATATCCGCACGACTGCAAGCCTCTCCGGACCAGTTATTCGGCTCACCCATTACGGCAATGATACGATCCGCATCTTTCACTTGCTCAACCGCTTCCTTCACCAAACGGGTATTCTCCACCGGATCAACCTTCAAGCCACTGGCTTTCGCCAACATCGGCTCGTTCGTCAAATTACATCCCTTGGCGAAAATCACACGGGCCTTATTGCCAACCATTTCCTTCACGGCCTGCACTACGGAAGCTGACTTCGCCGTATCGATACCACACCATGTCCCGAACAACTCAACCTTCTTATCCGCCAACGGGCCTACCACGGCGATCGTCCCTGTCTTTCGCAAAGGCAACAAACCCTTGTCATTCTTCAACAAGACAATGGATTTGCCGGCGATATGGCGAGCCGTATTCATATGCTCATCCGTGAATGTATTCTTTTTCGCACGATCCGCGTCCAAGTAGCGATAAGGGTCCTCGAACAAGCCTAATTTATATTTCGCCTCCAATACACGGCGGCAAGCCTGATCGATATCCGCTTGAGACACACGGCCCTCTTCCAACGACTTCTTCAAGGTCGTGATATAACCATTTGTCATCATATCCATATCCAAGCCGGCATGCAAAGCCAAGGCCGATACGGTCTGCGTATCACCCAAACCATGATTAGTCATCTCGCCGATCGAATTATAATCGGAAACGACAAACCCATTGAATCCCCATTGATCACGAAGCAAATCGGTCAATAACCAACGGTTACCCGTAGCCGGAATCGCCTCCACCAAATTAAAGGAAGACATAACCGTGGCACAACCAGCCTCTACAGCCGCTTTATAAGGCGGGAAATACTCATTAAACATCTTGATACGGCTCATATCCACCGTATTATAATCACGACCGGCCTCGGAAGCGCCATACAAGGCAAAGTGCTTCAAGCAAGACAAGATCGTGTTCTCTTTCGTCAAGTCATCTCCTTGATAGCCTCTCACCATGGCGGCGGCGATCTTTCCACCCCACCAAGGGTCCTCTCCACTACCCTCGGCGATACGTCCCCAACGAGCGTCACGGGCGATATCCACCATCGGGGAATACGTCCATGTCACACCGTTTGAGCTGGCCTCGATAGCGGCGATACGGGCACTTTGCTCGATCAACGTCGTATCCCAGCTACAAGACAAAGCCAATGGGATCGGGAAGATCGTATGATATCCATGAATCACATCCAGTCCGAACAAAAGCGGAATTCCTAAGCGAGATTCCTTAACCGCTATCTCCTGCAATTTACGGAACGTCTCCAACTCCGAGCCTCCCGTAGCGCCTAACCAGCCCCGACGAATCGTCTCGTCCGCTCCTTCCGAACCACTCAAGATACCGGGAACACCCCCACCGGACAAGTTCAGCTGTCCGATCTTCTCATCCAAAGTCATTTTACCCATCAACTGATCGATAAACGTATCCATCGCTCTCGTATCTTGAACGGGCTTTTGTCCGTATGCCGCAAGTGCCAAACAAGCGGCGAATGATAATATAATCTTTCTCATGTTATTTAAATATTAAGATTCTCTCGCATTATGGATCGTGAAACCCAATTTCTTCAAACCGTCCTGGATTTCCGGACAGCTCATAAACAAACGCCACAGAAGGCCCGTACGGTAATTCTCGATCATCGGGGTGATCGTACATTGGTCTATCGCCAGATAACGACGCGGATACCAATTCTCGCCTTCACTGAAAGCGTCGTAAAAACCATACTTACCCCAGATGCTATCTCCCAGATTGAAATAGAAATGCTTCAATGCCTTCGAGGATTCCTCCGGTGTATACGGATAACTGCTCAAAGCCGCTGTCGGCGTAATCACCCCATGATCGTTGGAGGGCATATGCGCGTTATAGCCTTTCACGGAATAGCTGGCGGTCAATCCCCAGCAAGCGTCGCTATATCCTTTGAAGCCCTTCGGATTCTCCGCGCAATAACGGTAATCGATCAATACGTGATTCCGGTTCAAGTCCCAGTAGTTAGCGTATCGATCCGATAAGCCGACCGGACATAGGCCGATATAAGAATAATGTGCCCAGAACAACGGACCGCCGTACTCCTCGGCATAATTATGTTTCAAGATCAAAGGTAAATCGTAAGCGACCGCATCGCTCTTGATCCCTCCTTTACGAGCCCATCCGTTATGATAAGCGGAAGCCGGGATCGGATACGTAGGCGAAGACGCCGCCAAAATATAAGTAATCAGACATTCATTGTAACCTTCCAAAGGAAAATTCATCTCCCATGCGTAATTCGGGCTCCAATGCCAATACAATACATCCTGCCCGTTCAAATACCAGGTCCATTCCATCTCACGCCATAGCTGGTCAATCTTCGCAGCCAACGCTTTCTCGCTCGCATTACCGTCCTTGAAATATTGGCGTACGCATAAGAGACCTTGCATTAAGAAAGCGCTCTCTACCAAATCGCCTCCGTTATCCTTCTGGCCGAAAGGCTTTACCTTACCCGTAGGTCCATGCATCCAGTGAGGCCAGACCCCATGGAAACGATCGGCCTTCGCCAAGTAATCAGCGATTTGATGAAAACGGGCCACACCTTCCTCACGGGTGATAAAGCCACGCTCAATACCTACCAACAGCCCGGCGATGCCAAAACCACTACCTCCGGTGGTCACGATATCAGCATCGTTCTCAGGATACACGCCATCCGTATGGATACGCTCACAGGCCAGTCCGGAGGTAGGCTCCGCACCTTCCCACATATAATTAAAGTGAGCCTTTTGTATATAGGTCAAGAATTCATCATCCGACTGAAAATCCAACTTACGCTCATTGGGCGTAGACTCTGCGGATGTGTCACTTTTCTTGGCCTCATGACAAGCGGTCAACGAAAAGCCAAGCAACAGGGTAACAACGCCTGTACGGAAATAGGTATTCATAGATATATACATTTAAAATAGTTATCGTCTCAATACTTTACTCATCGGTGAACGGCCGCTCTCTCCCAATGCCTCGATCGAGAAATAATAGTCCGTATCCTTATCCAAGCCCCTGAAATCGTACATCGTATCTCCCAGTACCGTGATACTGTTGTACAATTTATCCGGCGCTATACCATAATAGATATTGTAAGCGTACGCCTCTTTTACCGGCTCCCAAGTGATCATCGCATTCCGCTTATCCGCTTTTGAGCGTTCCACCTTTAAGTTCTTAACGGCGGCGGGAGCTTCTCCCAAACCATTTCCAAAAATACGAAATCCAGACATAGCGAAGTTGCCCGAAGGCACATGTTCGTTCACTATTTTCAAATAATGGGTTTTCAAAGGCTCACGCAACTCGATATAGTCGTGCGGAACGTCCTTGTCGTTATCGCTCTTATCGACTACCAATTCCCAATTTTGTCCATCTATAGAATGATAAATACGATATTGATGATACAAGTCCATCGCCTTATTATGCTGTACGGCTCTATGCTCGTAATAGTTCAACTGGATCGCACGTACCTCTTTCAATCCCTCTAAAGAGATCTGGAGCCATTCACCCGGCTCTCCCGAGCGGGCGGACCAGAAAGTACGCATGCTCTCATCCGTTACATTCTCTGGTACTAACGTACTATCCATGGAAGAGGCCATCACCGGTTTTCCATACGATAGCAACATCCAACCGGAAAACGTATTCGCGATATCATCGACCTTCCCTTTCGGCGTAAGCAAAGGATAGTCCCCGAAAGCGGTGTTCGAATACATCACGCCATCCTTATCGAATGCCGTAGGGTACAAACCAATACGACGCTCAAACTTATATTTCAAAGAAAGCATGCAAGTAGCCACATGCCAGTAATTGCCATACGCATCCTCGAAAGTACCACCATGACCGGCACCTTGTACGAAACCTCCCGGCTTATAGCTCATCGGGTTATGTTTCTGGTAGGTGAACGGGCCCATCGGCTTGTCGGATACATAGACACCATCCGCATAGACCTTGAACTCCGTTCCCGGCGCACCGTATTGGAAATAATATTTACCGTTATGCTTGGTCACGAAAGCTCCTTCCGTAAAAGGCGCTAAAGTCGTACTATCGTCATTGTTCATCCCGAAACGTTCCCATCCGTGTTCTTCCGGGCGCAGCATCATGATCTCTTGGATCTTGCTGATCGGGTGGAAATCACGGCGATCCAGTTCCACTCCCTTCAAAGCGAACTCATTACTTGAACCATAGTACATATACAAACGTCCGTCATCATCCAGCAAAAATGCCGGGTCCCAGCTAGGAAGAGCCGTTTTCTCCACATACCGCTTGAACTTTCCGCTTTTCGGGTTCGTACTATACCAAATAGGCAATCCCGCATAGGTAGAACCGGTATAGAACAAGGTATCTCCACTTACGAAAGCCGCCGGAGCGCACAAGTCGTCATCTTCCGGATAACGTTGGAAACCGGCGAATACAAACTCCCAATTGCTTAAATCCTTGGAATAATAGAATCCGGCTTGGTTCGTGGCGAAAAGGAAATATTCCCCTTTATACATGACCATCATCGGATCGGCCGTAGAGCGGAAAGAGCCATTCTTCACCAAATCCGGCAGATTCGCCCGGAAGCAGTAGCTCAAATTCATCGGGTTGCAATAGGTAGAGGGATGATCGGCCGTAGCGTCGAACCAGCGGGTGGCTTGCTGAGGAGCTTTTACCCGTACATCACGAGGATCCGCCTCCATCCGGATATCTATTTTCGTATCGTTATCGCCAAAGGCGCGATAAGCGTACTTCATCCCCGGATAATACACGAATAACTCATGATCGTAGCGGCTTGCTTGTATCTTATAATAGCCTGTCGCATCGGTGGTATAATGAACCGGGCTAGCCGTGAACATCACCGTAGCGCCTTCCAAGGGCTTGCCGTCCGGTCCGGTAATCGTACCTTCCAGAAAATGTTTTTGGGATACGGTAATATAGTAATCGCTTACCTGCCCCTTGATCACGATCACGGAATCTCCCCGCTCGTTTACTTGAGCGTTTACGGTAGAGACCGCGAAGAAAGAGGCAAGGAGTGATACGAGCATACACTTATTGTAGGCTTTTAAGGAAGCGCTAGAAACTCCTACGTCTTTCCGGAAAAACATGTACGTGTTTTCCGAAAAAGACGTACATGTTTCCGAGAAAACACGTACATGTTTTTTCCAAGAAGCGATAGCCCTATTTATTCTATTATATGCCAGCATATTATGTTCAAGATAAGTTATTGTTGTTTTTTGTCGCATTATTATTTTATGGATTGAATCTTTTGGATACCTTTTTGGACATCCGGATGGCTCATGAAAAGGTTCCACAACAGATTCGTACGGTAATTCTCGATCATAACCGTTACAGGCGCTTGATTCAATCCCATAAATAAGGGAGATACCCAATTTACAGTCAAGTTGAAAGCATCCCGGAAACCGTACTCACCCCATAAGAAGCTGCCATGGTTACGATAATAATTCCGCAAGGCTTTCATGGAAGCGTCCGGCGTATAAGGGAAAGAAGCCAGAGCGCCCGTAGGTGCCATCGTTCCGTTATCCCGGTGCGGCATCGGCTCCTGAGCTTGATAGTTCCAAGCGAAATCGCTGGCGGTCAATCCCCAACAATCTTCTCCATAACCTACATACCCCCCTTGGTTCTCGATACAATACCGTTGATTGATCTTTGCCATTTTCTGGTTGTTCTCGAAATAATTCGTGTACTTATCCGTGAACTTATGTGGGTCCAGCCCGAGATAGGAGTAATGGATAAAGAAAAGAGGACCTCCATTAGAGACACCTACTTTCAAGTTCTCCCCATAATAAGTATTGCCATTCGTATACATCTTACCATCTTCTACACGTCCCCAATCGGCACGGTATTCTTGCGCATACTCCTCTTGGCTGGCCCAGCCGCTATAATACATCTCCGGAGAGATTCCGTATTTCGGCCCCATGATAGCCAACATATAGGTAATCATGGTCTCATTCCAGCCGATCAATTTATGATTGATCACCCACGCCTGATCTGGAGACCAGTGCCAATATAGATATGGGCTGTCCTTAAATTGCTTATACCAGCTCCATTCCACGTTCTTCCACAGAGAATCGATGCTCTTACGGATTTGTTTCTCCTTGTCATTCTCTTGGTTGAAATATTGACGAGCCGTTAACAGCCCTTGGAATAAGAAAGAGGTCTCCACCAAATCACCTCCATTATCTTTCGGGCCGAAAAAAGCAACCGTCTTCCCGGTTGTCCCATCAATAAAGTGAGAGACCGCCCCATGGAATTTATCCGCTTTCTCCAAGAAAGAAGTGATTTTCAAGAAACGCTGTACGCCCTCTTCCCGGGTGATAAATCCCCGTTCGATACCCGCCACGATCGCCATGATACCGAAGCCGGAAGCCCCGGTAGCGATCATATCATTCCGTCCGGGAATATTCTCACGGGCAAGACCGCTGTTTGGCTCCGCTCCCTCCCAATAGTAACGGAAGTTCGCTTCCTGTACCATATCCAGCAATTGCTCGTCCGTCATTGGATAGGTAGTGGCCGAGACTGTCTGGGAATCATTGGATTCATTCAGCGCATAATCCACAGCCGTCACCTTATAATAAGCCTTTTTACCAACCTCTCCCAAGAAATCGGTATAACGATTCATCCAAGGGCGGCGGACAGCGACCGGCTGGTAAGTGATCCCGTCGAAAGAACGGTAAATGCGATAGTATTTTATATCCTCCTTCGATTGAGGAATCCATTTGATATCGATATGACGCTCATACGCCTTGGCTTCCTGCAAGACCGGAGCGTTTAAGGCACTTACCGACGGGAGGGAAGCCGGCAAAAGCTCTATATCGTCCAGATAAATCGTATATTCGTTTCCATCGGCCGTACCGGGACGAAGGGCTACGGCCGCTAATTTCTTGATGTTCGTATCGTTCACGGCGTTTAATCCGAAATCCTTCAAAGGAATGGATACGGAATGCCATACGCCGGGACGTGTATCTTTCAGATAATTTCTCAGGTTTAGGTATTGGGTATACGTGCTGTCCGCATAACGAATAGCGATATTGGGAAGAGCGGCAGCATCCATGCTCTCTCTCAGTTGTACTTGTAAAGAGAGCGTAGAGGGCTCACGAAAGAAGTCATTGCCACGGACCGGGCAATATTGTATCTCGCTATACCAATCTCCACCGGGAGCGGATACATAGGTAAGCTCCAAGGAATTGCCGGGTGTAAAAGCGACAGAGCCGGCAACCGGAAGATGATGTCTCGCATTTTTAATCCAAGAAGGTGAGGTATATTTCGCTTGAGAATAAAAGTAATCCCCTTTCATCAAGCTATTCTCGAAGAAAACATAGTCGTAAGGTTTCTCCACCGCTTGCAAGCTGGCGGATAATAAGAGAGTAGTTAGTAATGCGATGTGTTTCATGATGTTGATATTTATATAAATAAACGATATGATTTGAGATAAAATAGGCGGTGCCAAACGGGTTGACACCGCCTTGCCAAACTACAAAGGTCTAGTAAATAATGAGAATCTTATATTACTCTGTTACTTCCGGCTCAAAAGGCACAGGCTCAGCTTCTAAGTTAGGATTCAAGTCAATTTGATCCTGTGGTATCGGATAATATTCGCTTTCTCCTTTCACAAAACCCGGAAGTTCTTGAGTGGCTCTGTCCGTACGGACTAAATCGAAGAAACGTTCGCCCCATTCCAATGCCAACTCAACTTGACGCTCTTCCAGAATTTGATCCAAAGTCGCATTTGCAATCGGAGCTAAACCAGCACGTTCGCGAACCAAGTTTAATGGAGCGTCTCCATTTTGTCCCTTACGAACTTTAGCCTCAGCGTTCATTAACAACACATCAGCATAACGGAATACACGGATATTATTATTATCGCCATATCCAGTACGTCCCGGAGTCATTTGATTAGCCGGTGTATAAGCCTTTCCATTATAAGCAGTCGGTTCACCCGGTTGAGCGACAGGAATATAATCACCGTCACGAGTAGTGGCATCCGTCATGAGGAACGTTGTTTCCGCACGAACCGCTTCACCACGTTTAGAGAATAAATTACGGATTTTCTCAGTCGGCTCAATAAATGCCCATCCAGAGATAGGAGCCTCTCCACGAGGACCTTGGAACGCAAACCAGTTGTCAGAAGAAACGATATCACCACTTCCATTTCCAAAGTCAGTAAATTGATACTCTAGCAAAGACTCATTACACAATTTTCCCGGAATCTTAAACAACTCATAGAAATCATTATACAACTCAAACTTTCCGCTATTGACGATATCCTCGGTCAAGGCCAATACCTCATCCCATTCATTATCATACATCTTCTGTTTCGCTTTCAACATCTCAGCGGTATATTTTGTAACCGCTCCCGGATGCTCAGACTCATTCGGACGAATAGCCGGTAAGTTTGCTATACAATAATCCAACTCGTCATAAATGTACTTCTTTACATCCTCTTTCGTATTCTTGAATACATTCAGTTCTTGATTGTCTAACAAAAGAGGCACATCGCCAAATAAATTTACCAACTGGAAATAAGCATATGCTCGGAAAAAGCGAACTTCAGCAGCATATTGAGCGTTTAATTGCTTGTCTGACTCACTCGTCAAATGTTTAGCATAATTCTCTAAAGACTCCAATGCTGAATTAGAAGTAGAGACAACATAATAGCAGTTTCCCCAAAGGCCACTTAATGCCCAGAAAGTAGTCAAACGATCATACTGGAATTTACTAGCATACTCATACTCAATCTGGTCCGTAGGAGATCCTCCTTTATTCACATCGTCACCGCGAACTATGATACATCCATACGAGGACCAAGACCCCAGATAACCACGAGCGGTCGCATATACACCGGAAACAGGCATATACATATTCGATTTATTCGTATAATCAATACCCTCTACCTCTACAGTATTCTCTGGAAGCTTATCCAAGTAATCACTACAACTGGATGTCAGCAATGAAAAGGCTAAAGGGATAGCCCATAAAATCTGTTTTTTTAATATATTTTTCATATACTTCTGATTAGCATTTAAAGATTAATAAATAATACGAAGACCTAACGTATAAGAAGATGCTAAAGGATATACACGCTCATCAAATCCATAAGAAGAAGATGCTATCTCACCTTTCTCGTTCTTACTACCCAACTCTGGGCTGAAGCTGTTTGCCTTGAAAACAGTCAAAGGACGATCAGCAGTCAAGCTCAAACGAATGCTCGGCATCTTGAATTTTCCAAAGTCTTTCTTCGGGAATGTATAAGCAACTTGTACATTCTGAATACGGAAATAAGAACCATCTTCTACATAGAATGAGTTAAAGTTAGAGATATTCCAAGGTTTTACAGAACCTTTCGCAGACATATATTCGTTAGTAGAACCCTCACCTGTCCAACGATTCTCGAACTGATCTAAGTCATAGTTCAATTCAGAGTGCCAACGGCGGTCACCACGTTTACGGTTTACGATCTGGTTTCCAGCTACACCTTGCATAACCATAGAGAAATCGAAATTCTTGTAAGAGAATCCTAAGTTGATACCGTAATTGAAGTTCGGGATATAAGAACCCAATGTTACACGGTCTTTATTATCAATCTTACCATCCTTATTTTGGTCAACATACTTGAAATCTCCGGGCTCCAAACCATTTGCTACAGCAATCGGATCAGCAGCGATCTCTGCGGCATTCTGATAAACACCCTCAATATCATATCCATAGTAAGCATTCAACTCACCACCAACTTGAGAAATCGTACGGAACTCCGCAGAACCACCATATAAATAAGATAAACCATTCAAATCTTTTACCTCATTGTGCAAGGTTGTCAAGTTTGCTCCAATGTAGTAAGAGAAATCTTTACCGATCTTATCAGCCCAGTTAAAAGACAACTCAACACCTGTATTCAAAATCTCACCTCTGTTACCTAATAAGTTACCAGCACCCATTGGCAGAGGAGCGTCGATCACGGCATTTTGAGTCAAACGATAATACCAGTCTGCCTCTATTGTCAAACGGCTATTCAACGTACGAAAATCTAAACCGACGTTCGTCTCATTCACGACTTCCCAACCTAACCAACTAAAATAAACCAAGTTCGTATAACCAGGAACAGCGCTTCCTCCAAATATACCAGAGGTACCCATATCTTGCGTAATGGAAGCGAAACCATCACTAGCCGCAACCTTATCGTTACCTAACTTACCCCAGCTCGCACGTAATTTCAGATAATCAACCCATTTCTGATCTTTCATGAATCCTTCTTCTGAAATATTCCAAGCAGCACCTACAGAAGGGAAATAACCCCATTTCTCTTGGTATTTGGAAGAACCATCAGCACGCATTGTAGCAGACAATAAATATTTGCCTTTATAATCATAAGATACACGACCGAACCAAGAAACACCACGATAAGTCGTACCGTCATCGCCAGTTTTACGTCCATCCGCATTACCTTGATTCAAATAGTAATATTCCTCGTGTCCGCCCGGAACACCTGTAGCTTCTCCCCATAGGTTACGCCAGTTCTCTTCACGTACGGATTGACCCAACATCGCGGTTAAACCATGATCACCGAACGTATCTGTATAGGTCAATGTATTATCTAAAATCCAACTGTGATAAATATCATTCTTCTTATTCAAAAGGGGAGTCGAATTCAACTGAGTTCCACCAACCAAAAATTCTGGAGTATAAGCTCTTGTCTGAATAACATTGATATCTTGGCTATAAGCCGTTTTAAAGAATAACTTATTCTCCGGCAAGAAGTCGAATTGCGCATAGAAAGAAGGCATTACGCGCAACATTGAATTTTTAGAATCATAATACTCCGCTTGAGCAACCGGATTGTAGTAATACTCACTCAAACCGATTTGGGCAGGAGAACCATATTTCGTAGGATACGGATTCAAGGAGCTATTTTCATCATATACAGGAATAATACCCGGTGTACGGAAAGCTGCTAACCAAACCTCGCCGTTTGGCAAGTTTTGCGTAGAGTTGCTCAAAACAACGTTAGCTCCTACTTTCAACCAATCAAAAGCCTTATAATCCGCTTTCGTACGCAAATTGAAACGAGAGTAATCATTTTTAGAATCCAAGATACCATCTTGATACAAATAAGAGGTACCCACAGAATAAGTAGCTTTTTCAGTACCTCCAGAAATGTCTAAAGAATGGTTGTGAGTTAAAGCTGTATGTAAGATCTCATCATACCAGTTTGTATTCGGAAGTGTTCCCCAAACATTTTTAGCGTTATTTACAACAGCCTGTAAGGTTTCATTACCCATCTCACTGATCATAGTCGCATATTGCTCACTATTAGCCATTTTCAATACATTCGTAGCCTTTTGAAAGCCAACATAACCATCATAAGTAACCGTAGCAGGACGATTCAACGCACCTTTCTTTGTCGTAACCAAGACTACGCCATTCGCCGCACGTACACCATAAATAGAAGCGGCAGAAGCATCTTTCAAAATAGACAAATCTTGAATATCACTATTATTCAAGAAATCAATATTATCAAAGAACATTCCATCTACAACATACAAAGGTTGGCTATCCGTATTCATAGAACCGATACCACGAATACGTACGGAAGGACCGGAACCTGGCTGGCCACTATTCGTAATCTGCACACCCGGCACTTTTCCTTGCAAAGCACTCATCGGAGATGATGTCGCATGTTTCGTAATCTCATCAGCCTTGATCACGGCAATTGGCGCTGTCAAATCCTTAGCCTTACTCGTACCATAACCGATAACGACAACCTCTTCCAAGTTTTGCGTATCCTCACTCATAAGAACATTTACTACAGTCTGTCCGTTAACCGGAACTTCTTGTGTAGTCATACCTACATAACTAAATACTAAAGTTGCGTTCTTGGGAACATTACTCAAAGTATAGTCTCCATCCATAGAGGTTATGGTACCATTCGTCGTACCCTTAACCAAAACACTTACCCCGATAGCCGGGTATCCTGTGGCCTTTTCAGTTACCACACCAGTAACTGTCAGATTCTGCGCAAACATAGTAGTCGCAGCAAGTAACAGGCATAAACAAAGCATTAATTTAGCTTTCATTCATTCTAGTTTTAAAGTTGAACATTTGTTTTTACACTCATTATTAAATTTGAAGCAAATGAACACCCAAACCTAAAAAAGGGCAAATTTTTGTATACTTCAACACTACTGCAAGCCTTGCGCAAGCAGAAAATTACTACTTTTATACTACTGCAATACATATTAATTATCTTATTTTCAGTTATAATACATTTGTTAATTCAAAAGGAGAACATTATATGTTATTAAACACATCTCACTAAATATGGGAACACAAAAATGACAAGGAAAACTCATAGTTATGATTTTCTTATTTCATAGTTATGATATTTTTCATTCATAACTATGAAATTTCTTAGTGGAACTGGATCATGAAATCTACCAAGCTTTGCCCCTCCGGTAGATTTAGTTTTTTACGCAATCGATAGCGCGCCGCCTCGATACCACGTACGGAAAGATTTTGCATACGAGCCATATCCTTAGTTGGCATATTCAAACGTAATAAAGCGCATAATCGTAAATCGCCCGGAGTCAAATCGGGATACCGCTCTTTTAGATTCGTAAAGAACTTTTCGTGGATACGATCGAAATTAGTCTGGAAAATGGCCCATTCATCCTCGCCTGATATATTCTCTTCGATCATGCGGATGAGCTTATCGAAGAATCGTTTCGTATAACTTCCCGATAATTGTTGAGCTTGTATTTCCTTTTTTAGACCTTCAAGGAAATCATTATGAGAGATAACAGACAAAGTAGCACTGGCTAATTCCTTACTCTTATAAGTAAGGTCATTTTCTAATTTTTCATTCTCTAGCTTGACAATTAATTGCTCTTGCGCCCTCAATTGCTCTTCTTGCAATCTCTTTTGCTCCTCGTTAACTTTTTTCTCACGCATGACAATCCACATCGTATACATTCTCACTAATACGACCAGTATACATAAAAACAAAGCAAAATAGATGATCAGCGCCCACCAAGAGCTATAAAATGGACGTTCGATCTTGAATGGATAAGACAGAGAAGATAGCTCTTTTCCTCGATCGTCTTTCACAACCGCATGTAACACAAAATTACCATACGGTAAATTAGAATAAGTCCGTTGAAAATTACTGGTGCCTTCTATCCATTCATTATCAAACCCGTCCAGTTTATAATAGATCAGGAAACGGCGCCCCGTAAAATCCGGATACGAAAACTTAAAAAGAATCGTATTATAGCTATAACTCAATACGGACGCACCGGCTTCCGGTGCGTCCGCTCCCTTGCAAGGGAGCGGAGCGAACTCATTTTCATGCCGATTATAGGCCCTTACCTGCGACAAACTTAATGGAACTCGAGTCGTATCCACATAATTCCGGTATCTGTCATAACGAGCGATCCCCCCGTTTAGACAAAAATAAGACGTCCCGTCGGAAGCCACATAAATATTTCCCCTATCCTCTATGGTCGGATTATCAAACAAAGTAAAAGGAATACGCTGTTTTAACTGGAATCGCCCAGACTCATATCCTAACAATACATATTCCGAATTCCGGATAAACCAATATAAATCATTATTCAAGGAAACAACTCGATAGGTATCGCTTAACTCGGGAAAATCCTCATTCAACAAATCATAAGGAACGATCTTTCCAGTCAAATCCTCATAAGTATAAAACTTACTCCCATCCGAGAAAACAATACGTCCGCGTAATTTCATTACATTAATCGTACCACTCTCATTACCTCCCTCCAGTTTTCCGATATACTCCATCTCTTTCACGCTCCTCAAATCCTCATTCAAGCGAAGACGATAGATACCTTTATACATATGGCTAGCCCATATATTGCCGGTAGGGTCAACCTCAAACGATTTGATCAAATTAGAGAATCCTTCTACATTATGGCTAAATTTCCAACGATTAGTAACCATATCCCGGGTGAAAACACTGAGTGGACGGTAAGACATCTGGAGTAAAACTTCCTTTCCATGGATAATTGTCTTACGTAATGCGGTACCCCCTCCATTGGGCCCCGGTATCTGAGTAGCTTTTCGGCCCTCTAGCTGTAAGGTACCTGTATTATGTCCGGCAATCAGTTGATTTCCGACATCGGAGATATACCATGTCTGTTCTTGAGTACCGGGAATCAAGGTTGGATAACTATCATTCTCAGATAACGCATAAAGACCTTGGTTCGTAGCTAAATAAACAATACCCTTCTCTATCACCATATCATGCACCATACCAATCTGGGCCTCAAGCGGTTCATAAAAATAGATCGGAGAATTTACATGTATCTGCGCGATACCATTATCCAATGTAACCCATAAATTATCCGAATTATCAGCAAATACTCTCAATACCGTATTATTAATCAAGCCATTCTCCCGGTTGATATGCCACAAAGTTTCCCCCTGCTTATTAATCGCTACAACCCCATTAGAAATCGTACCCACAATAAAAGTAGAATCTTTCATCATGACTCCCCGGTTTGCGATCCCTTCCTTTAATATCTCATTGGCTGGTGTATTCCACACAGACAATTTTTTACGCACCTCATCATAGATAAAACATCCACTACGAGCCGAGACCAATAATAGCTGATGATCAAATGGCAAGACCGAAACCACATCATCCTCCAAAACCTTTTTCGATAGTAACTCTGTAAACTGGCCGTCATCCATTCGACAAAAGCTTCCTCCCTCCATGAACTGAACGTATAGATGATCGTCTAATGTGAAAATATACAATGGAGATAGGTCGGATACACCTTTTCTTACTTTTTCCCCGTCATAAATAAAAAAGCTCCGGAATGATTGAAAATAAATCTCACCCTTATATTCATTAATCGTCCAGAACTCATCATTATTAAGATAGACGTTCATCTCAGACGAACTGAGTGAATGATAAATCAGATCATTCTCATCATCCATCTCAAAATACCCGAACTCCTCGAAAGAGCCGACATAAATACGTCCGTCCTTCGATATATACAAAGCACGGACACCTAGATTATTCGGTAATTTCACAAGATCCCAGTGAATACCGTCAAAAACCAAAAGCCCCCGGTTATTACCAATATACATCTTTCCTCCCGGACCTTGGGAGACGGCCCAATTCTGGTTTCCCGCTTTGTAATCACTTACGGAATAATTGATGATTTTAGGAATATAGGGTACCTTCGCATTCCCCGTTATACAAAATAACAAGGCAATAACGCAACAAATCAACATACGAACCAACGTCCTCTTAAGTATCTCCTTCACTATATAGTACAGAATGTTATGTACCACAAAAGTAAATAAAAAAACATCACGTTACACCCTACTTCTTATAAACTCTTACATAATCAATCTCGAACACATGTGGAAAAAGAGAATCATCAATACCCTTTTGGCCTCCCCAATTCCCACCGATCGCCAGATTCAGCAAGATATGAAAGCGTTTATCGTAAGGCCAAACCTCATAGCCTGTCCCCTCGTTCTTAAATGTAAAGTATAATTGATCATCTACATAAAGCCGGTACTCATCTTCCTCCCATTCCAAGGCGTACACGTGAAACGCTTTATAACAATCCGGACACGCAATTTTAGCATTTTTTTGAGTTCCGATCGCATGATTATATTTTTCCGTATGCGAAGAACCTACGATCGTGTCGGGATCATAGCCCACATTTTCCATAATATCTATTTCCCCGCTTTTTGGCCAATCCCCGTATTCCCAATCCGTTGGAAGCATCCAGATGGCCGGCCATGTCCCTCGTCCAGTCGGGAGTTTCGCCCGAATCTCAAAACGTCCGTACAACCAATCCCCTTTTCCTTTCGTAATCAGGCGAGCCGATGTATATGAACGACCTTCCATCGGTTCTTTCAAGGCCGTAATCCTCAACACCCCATCCGAGACCCAAGCGTTCTCCTTTCTGCCGGATGTATAATATTGAGCCTCGTTATTTCCCCATTGATATACATTACCTTCCGTATCATAAGACCATTTCGTAGAATCAGGAAATCCCGTATAGTCAAACTCCTCACTCCATATCAATTTCCACCCGCCTTTATCCATGGGTGCAGACAAATCGACATCACTAGCATTCGCCAGACTGCTCAAGAAAACACGATATAGGATAAAACTAAACAAAAGAAATGAACGTGACATAACAATATAGATTTAAATCAGAATTTCCACAAATGTATAAAAAATAAATAAAAGTGTAGATAAAAAACACATCGCAAGGTTATCCCCGCAATTATACTGCGAATACCACAGGAGATATACTTCAGGTGGCAGAGAAGATATACTTCATTGCCAAAGTAAGTACTACCTCATTTTCCCTAGGGATTTATCGGATAAGCTATCTATACGGGAAAATGCCACAAAATAAAAAAGGGATGCCAAAATTGACATCCCTCTCTCTGGATTGTTGAGTTGTCTCACGAGGATTCGAACCTCGACAGACAGAACCAAAAACTGTAGTGCTACCATTACACCATGAGACAATCCGATTGCTTTACTAAAGCGATGCAAAGGTAAGAATAAAATCTTACCTTGCAAATTTTTTGATTATTTTTTTACTTTGCGATCAACAAATAATAATTTTTCTTACCTCTTTGAACCAATAAATACTTATCGTCAAGCAGTGAAGAACAGTCGATTACAGTATCAACCTCCGCTAATTTCTCTTTGTTAAAACTTACGCCACCACTTTGTACCAATTTACGCATCTCACCTTTTGAAGGGAAGATAGCGGCTTTTTCAGTACACAAATCAACAGCCTTGATTCCTGCGGCCAATTCATCACGGGAGATATCGAAATGAGGAACACCCTCGAATACGGCTAGTAATGTGTCCTCATCCAATTTCAACAAAGCCTCGTGCGTGGAGTTACCAAACAAGATATTGGAAGCCTCGACAGCGGCCTCATAATCTTCCAAAGAGTGAACCATAACAGTCACTTCTTTCGCCAAACGTTTCTGCAACGGACGCAAATGAGGAGCGGCCTCTTGCTCCGCCTCCAAAGCGGCGATCTCTTCTTGGCTCAAGTCCGTGAAGATCTTGATATACTTGGCGGCGTCAGCGTCGCTTACGTTCAACCAGAATTGATAGAATTTATACGGAGAAGTATAGCGACGATCCAACCAGATATTACCGGATTCCGTCTTTCCGAACTTACCACCGTCAGCCTTCGTGATCAACGGGCAAGTCAAGGCATAAGCCTCCCCTCCCAACGTACGACGGATCAATTCCGTTCCAGTCGTGATATTACCCCACTGATCGGTACCACCCATCTGTAGGCGGCAACCCTCATGCTCATACAAATACAAATAATCGTAGCCTTGTAGCAATTGATAAGAAAACTCGGTGAAAGACATACCTACACTAGATTCGCGGCTCAAACGTTTCTTCACTGAATCCTTAGCCATCATGTAGTTCACGGTAATATGCTTACCGATATCACGGATAAAATTCAAGAAAGAATAACCCTTCATCCAGTCATAGTTGTTCACCAACTTAGCGGCATTAGGAGCCTCGGAGTCAAAATCAAGGAACTTAGCCAATTGTTTCTTGATGCAATCCTGATTGTGACGAAGAGTAGCCTCGTCCAGCAAATTACGCTCGGCAGACTTCATAGACGGGTCACCGATCATACCGGTAGCGCCACCCACTAAAGCGATAGGACGATGACCGGCACGTTGGAAATGCTTCAGCATCATCACACTTACTAAGTGTCCGATATGCAAAGAGTCTGCCGTTGGGTCGATCCCCACATAGGCCGATGTCAACTCTTTCTGCAATTGCTCTTCCGTCCCGGGCATCATATCAGCGATCATGCCCCTCCATCTTAATTCTTCTACAAAATTCATCGTATTAATTTATATCGTATTACATTAATATATTTGTCACTTTATCTCATACGAGGCAAAGGTACGACTTTTTAATTGAGAATCGAAAATTGATAATTGATAATTATCCGTTTAGGTGGAAGATAGAAACGTTTTTAGCGATTTGAATCCGCAGCTTTTCTTCCGGAATATCCAACGCTTCCGCTACATTTTGGTAGACCCCGCGGATATCAATCGATTTATCATCGGTCTCCAAGAAAAGGAAATCAGGCCATGCGGCACGCAAAGCCGATGGATTAAAACGATCTCCAAAAGAGAGATAAAACCCCAAGCGAACCAATTGGGAGGCAAGTTCACCATTACCTCGAAAGCCATGGATAATCCAAGGCATCTCCGGTTTCACGGCCTTTTTACAGGCAATGAGATCCGCCCACGCTTTTACGCAATGGATGATTAATGGCTTATGTGTTTCCTCCGCTAAATTGGCTTGTGCCAGAAACACCTCTTTTTGCAAATCCATTGGAGATTCGGCCAGCGTATCAAGTCCAGCCTCTCCGATCGCCACGACTTCCGGACCGGAGGCCAAGCCCCTAAGTCCATCCATCTGTTCCTTTACATTATATATATACCACGGATGGATACCATAGGAACGAATAACCGTATCAAGAAGTGGACCCGGCTGCATATCACCCATTGGACTCACGATCCTATTTATAATCGCGATATCCTCCTTATGGAAAGGCATCTGATGCGTATGTATATCATAATAACCCATGGCGTTACGGAACCGGATCATAACCGCTCCCACCCCAAGGATGGCAACGAAGTATTCGTTTAACCGCAAGATACAATCCTTTCACAGGGCCATATTTCTTCAAGGCTTGCACCGCATATTCGGAACAAGTGGGCGTATACCTGCATGAAGCCGGTGTCATAGGAGAGATACAATATTTATAGAAATAAACCGGCAATAAGAGTAATGTGGTAAAAAAGCGTCTCATTATTCTTTATCCCGAAGGATATGGATCGCTTTCTTCATTGCCTTTTCCATCGTAGCGTACGGATGGATCTCTTTATCGAGGTACAGGAATGCGATTAACATGCCCTTATTCTTCGCTTCCAACGGTTCCAGTAAATCATATTTACGAACCCGGTAAGCCTCACGTACCTGTCGTTTGATCAAGTTACGTTTTACGGCTCTCTTAAATCTTTTCTTCGGTACACTCACTAAGAAGGAAGCACGGGCTGGCATCTCTTCCTCCATCGGTAAATAAACGACCCGCAGTGGAAACGCCACGAACGATTGTCCTTTTTCGAATAATAGGTCAATGTAACGTTTCCACGACAGGCGTTCTTCTTTTGAAAGGGTATACCTTTTTGTCGTCATTATTTTTTACCGTCTTGCTGTTTTTTCAGATATAAATCCAAAGCAGCAGTCATAGAAGGGGCTTCCACCGTGGGAGCCTCAACGTCCAAACGCAGACCCGCATCTTTAACAGCCTTTGCCGTAGTAGGGCCAAAGCAGCCGATCTTTATATCGTCTTGCTTGAAATCCGGGAAGTTCTTCAATAAGGAAGAGATACCCGACGGACTAAAGAAAACCAACATATCATAATCGAATTTCTCGTCCTTCGCGAAATCATTGCTCACCGTACGGAACATCACCGCTTTCGTATAGTTGATTTTCTTCGCATCTAACAAAGCGAATAGATCATCTTTATGTACATCGGAAACAGGTACTAGGTATTTCTCCTTCGCATGTTTGGCGATAACAGTCACCAAATCATCTGCCTTACCGGTCTGACCATAAAAAATCTTACGTTTTCTATAAACGATATACTTCTGGAGATAAACAGCGATCGCCTCTGTCATACAGAAATACTTCATCGTTTCCGGGATAGCCACACGCAATTCCTCGCATAAATGAAAGAAATGATCGATAGCCGTACGAGCCGTAAAAATAACGGCGGTATGATCCAAAACCGAGATTCGTTGCTGCCTGAACTCCTTGGAAGATAAAGGTTCAACCTTGATGAACGGGCGGAAATCTATTTCCACACCGTATTTTTCTGCAATATCGAAATATGGTGATTTCTCCGATGCAGGCTTCGGTTGTGATACCAATAATTTTTTAATATTCAATGCCATAGAGTACTTGACTCGATAAAGTTATACAAATAAATAATGCCTTCATACAGAAAAACTAAAGGCAATATTTCTTGGCCGCAAAGGTACAAACTAATATATAAAAAACTGCTATTTTTCCTGTGAAATATCCGTATGGTCTTATAAATTATCACAAAACGACACAGAATATAGAAAAATACAAACAACAAAACAGGAATCTGTATACTGCTCCCCACGAATACCAACCAAAGTGCCGGAATGTATAAACAAATCCCCCACGCTCCTATAATAGCGTTATAATTAGTCTTCCAAAACTTGTATTTCGGAGCGTCCGTAAAAACAACCCCCAATAAATAATAGAAACAGCGCTTACACCAATAAAACAGTATCAATACCATCATTATCAACCCAATAGATATCAACACCGTATTTTCTAGCAAATGGTTGAAATACCCATATGCCCTAGCGATAGCAAAAAGGCAAACGCTACAAAGAAACAAGGCTTGAAACGTCATGAAATTCCGGAAGAGCCATTCGCTCCCCCTCGTTACCTCAAATAAATTTTGACGTTCTTTCACATATACCACATCACGCATCATCTTCAGGAATAAACGATAATTGGTACGGAACACCAACGCAAAACACATAAATAAGACGAACAAAAGGCTAAAGACCACATCGTCCACCAATTGTCCGTCCCACAAACGAATCCCTACATATCCTTCAAATGTACCCATGTGCCGCTATTATCGGCACAAAGGTACATAATTATTTCAATAAAGCGCTTCCTTAATAATCTCTCCTACCGTAGGATGCGGGAACACAAACGACTTTAACTCATCCGATTTCATCCCCTTCTCAATAGCGATTCCGGCGATCACGATCAACTCCGAGGCCGGATTACCCAACATATGGGCACCGATCAACGTCTCATCCTCCGACAAGATCAACTTACAAACACCATTCCCCATCTCATTCTCCGCGACAAAACGCCCAGAGAATGCCATCGGTATTTTTTTCACGGTATACGAAATACCTTCTGCCTGCAACTCCTCCTCTGTCTTCCCGACACCGGCGATCTCCGGATTCGTATAAACGACAGCCGGAATAGCCTTATAACTCATCGGGCGCAATTTGCCCAAGAGATGATCCACGGCCACCTCCGCCTCGCTAACTGCCGTATGCGCCAGTAAGGAAAAAGCGGTAATATCACCGCAAGCATATACATTTGGCAGGGAAGTCTGCATGTACTCATTCACCTTCACCCCATTACGAAAAGTCTCCGGAGCCAGTGTCTCCAAGCCAAAACCTTTCGTAACCGGACGACGCCCTACACTCAAAAGGACCTTATCGCCATGCAACGTGAATGTCTCCCCGTCTTTCTCTACAGAAACCTCGGTTCCATGCACCCCGGTCACTTTATAACTTAGATAGAACTTAATCCCCCGTTTAGCGTATTCCGCTTGCAACATTTCGGACAGCTCACGATCCATCGGGCCTAATATCTTATCCAACATCTCCACGACATGTACCTCTACCCCAAGGCTATTGAAGAAAGAAGCGAACTCCATACCGATCACGCCTCCACCGATTATCACCAAAGAGGCCGGAAGCTCCTTCGATTGCAACGCCTCCCGGCTCGTCCAATATTCCGTCTCCGCCAATCCGGGTATAGGAGGAATTACCGTTTCTGATCCCGTACAGATCAAAAGGTTCGCAGCCTCGTATAGCTCTTCTCCGGCGGCGATCGTAATCGTCCCGTCGGCCGCACGCCCTTGGATACAAGCTTCCGCCGTAACCATCACCACGCCATGCTCCGTCATTTTCATACGGATACCGGCTGTCAGCTTTTTCACGACCTTATTCTTACGGGCGATGATTTTCGGGAGATCAAAAGAAGGATTCTCCGCTTTCACCGCATACTTGGAAGCATGCTTGATATTATCATACGTCTTAGCGGAATAAAGAAGCGTCTTTGTCGGCACACATCCCTCATTCAAACAAACCCCGCCCAATGCGTTTTTCTCAAAAAGAATCGTGGAAAGCCCACCCTGCGCCGCTCTCTCCGCGGCAGTATAACCGGCAGGACCTCCACCGATTATAGCGACATCGTATTTCATACTATTAGATCTATTTAAGTTGTATATTAGGATTAATCTTTCTCAGCTGTTTGATAAAATCAGCCCGGTTGGTCGGAGATATGAGCATCCAAGGTTTCCCATTGCTCCATATGATCAGCCGATCCAACGAAAGGGCGTAGCTGGACACCGGCATCACGGTAGATTCCAACGCCTCTATATCAGCGATAGCGATCTTCTTCTCCGGGAAAATACTACAATGCGCTATCAACATATCATCTTCCGTTATCCGATAATACGTATTAAAGAAAACATGAAGCACCCCCAACGCAGCGATCATCATACCCACTATAGCCGATATATTGGTACGCAAAAACGCAGCCACGCAACCGATTACCACCATGATAATCACCAAATGATACCACCATCCCACTTTTGATTTATATTCTCTTTCCATTTTCCGAAATTTGCCGCAAGTTAACGAAAAACGTCAAACAAAAAGAAAATTGCCCAATCTTTCCCATAAAAGAAAATACGCTGTCACTTCTCAGCAACAGCGTATCCACTTAAACCGGTTAATACAAATCATAAGATTGTAGTCGCCTTTTTATTTTAATTCTTCCAATACCGTATAGGATTGTAATACGTTATTCTTATCATATTGTTCCGTACGCACTAAGCCTACATTCGGGCTGTACCACTCATAGCCATACCCAGTGATTGTCTCCTTTGATTTAGGGGAACGTGTAGCGATATTATATTTTACCTTAGCGCAATCGAACGTACCGGCAGGAGTTGTTATGCTTTCCGTTTTAATAAACTCACGGTCCTTAATGGCCATATCCTTACGATTCTTCCGGTTCTTCTTATCGTAGATCTTTACGGAAGCCTCGTCGAAATACACGTTATTCTTATCGAAATTAGCCGCATACGGATTTGGGTAATTTATAAAGTTCTCCGTGATATCCACATTCGTATTCATTTCCGATACCACTCCCGGATAAGAGAGCGTCTCTTTCGAGTCGAGGAAAAATTCTCCATTCTGGCAGTATGCCTTGATATCTCCTTTGTTCACGATCGTACCGGAGGGATTAGTATATACGTAGTCCGCTTCCACCTCTTGGCCGGAAGGCAATGTTTCCACCTCATCCACTTGATAACTCATAACAGATTGTAAGTTTCCCTTTGCGTCATATCCTTTACGGACCCATACCGTTCCCTCTGTTTGCGGAAAGAAGAACGTACAATCTTGCGCCATCGCTCCTCCCGCGATCAATGAGATTAAAGCCGTGTATAATATTTTCACCTTCATAATTTTGACGTTTAATTAATTCACTACTAAATACATGCCGGATATCCAATGCTTTGTTAGAACAGAGTGAACCCCCAAATGTTCAGAAGGTAAAAATTAAAAATAGCCAAAATATCGTAAGGCAGCGGTTATCATCCACTATCAATGGATACCGAATATAGCATCTTTTACGACGATAGAATCATTTACATCGTACCTATTATATAAAGTCCCTTCCATCTTTCCCTCAATATATGGCATCATGGACGATTCATGGTAACGAACACTATCCACATAGACCTTAAACGGTTTTTTTAAAGGACAATATTCCACCTTATTTAGTGAATCCGTTATCCGGATATAAGACGTTATCTCCTCTTGTGTCCGAATCCCCTTCTCTATATTATATTCTCCTTCTTGTAATGGGAGCAATACCACCTTCATCGCATAACGGCTTGAATGTTCGCGATCCAGTGGAATCGTCCAATGCGAACATCTCAAGACCTCCCATTCTCCCCTCCTTACTTCCGAATAAAATCCAGCATCTATATATCTCCATGAAGCCGACTTATTCCTAATAGAAATATCCTGTCCGTTTACCGCCCCCTCAAAATATCCCAGATAATAGGGTGTTTCTTTAGGTGTATCCTCTATTATCTCTTCTTTCTCGCAAGAGATAAACGCCAACTGCAAAAGAAATAGTGAAAAATAAATTAGGTATCTCATAACGCATATATTTTAGAAGTAAGACACTTATATTCAGAGCTATTTCCAAAGATACAAACTTTATCCGGATTTCAAACTAAAAAGACGTAGAATTGAAGTTCTATAAACCAAATACACACAAATCACTTCCTACATATGTACGAACCTCTTTACTATACAAGTTTCCATATATTATATTATCAGTTACATTTTTCTTAGATAAATTCAATCCCCAATGATATCTAAACATTAACCTATTCTCGCCTTCCTTAAACAATGGGGATGATACTATTACGGGGTAGTTAATCTCATAGACTAAACCGGACGGTATATTTTGTAACTGATCCGATTTTCCCTTCGACAATATGAAACTAGGAGGCATTATACTAGAACTCATTCGCATAGATTTTTCGTATATCATAATCACTCCTCCCGGATAAAACAGCTTATCCTTATCCGATATATTCTTAAATCGCAAGCTTACCCTTACAGTATCACCCATCAAAACAGTGTCTCGATCAGTTGCAATCACAAGGCTCATATTTTCTACGATATTCCCATCCGGCAATAATTTATCTTGTTCTTTCTCAAACATCAATGACTCCGAATAATGCCATTGTCCACTGTCCTTGCTTCTTTTAAGAACAAAATTATAGAAACTTTTAGCGGCCAAATCTCCATTTTTTGCTGAGATGAACCTAAATGATTTTGACAATTCCTGTATAGTATCCCTATCCTCTCCATCCATACCTTTCTCCCAAGAAGACGAGCTACAATAAGGTATCCCATTCTCATCTATCAAAAATGTTATAAAAAAATGGGTATCCTCATAATTAATCTCCGATAACTTCTCACAAATCAAATCCGCATATTTACCGGACGATCTCATCAAAACTGGTGGGACACCCCACCATGTCACTAGATGATTTTCCATCCATCTCCCATACCTATCGTAATATTCTTTATCACAATCAGAAGAAGTGTCTTGAGCAAATGCAGTTACACTGATAGACAACATCATCCATAAACATCCTATTTTCAACATCTTGATAACATTTTTTCGTCAATACTAGAAATGGAATCGTACCCCCGCATCAAAAGTCAAACGAAATAAGCCAGAGTAATCTCCTTTATCGTAAGAGACATTCTCTTGCTTGGGTAAGGAACCTCCTACATAACCGATATTCAAGCCCACTCCCACATGCTTTGACAAAAGATATTCTGCGCCTAATGAGAAATTATATCCTACACCGGATAAGGACTCGCTTATCCCCCTCGCCGATTCCCGGTAACTAAAATATCCTATACCTATTTTCTCTTCCACGATCCATCGGTTTATGATTTGTTTCATCACAAATTGAGGAGCGACATAAGTAAGCCCCACGTTAATATCTATTCCCGAATAAATATAAGACGATTTATATCCCGAATACAATAAGCCAGCACCGAAACCGCTCCTTGATATCCAATCATACCCAACTTGCCAATCCAATCCGTTTTTAGGATGGCCAGACCCACCCGGTGGCAAATAAAATTTACTGGTCACAAAAGCGTAACCTATATTCGCATAAATCGTGTTATGCTCAAATGAAGACTTCTCCACGACAGCCTCTTCCTCCAAATCCAACGCTTTCGATAGAGGAGCGGCCCGAAACGCCACCGTGTCCGACACTAAAAGCATACTACCGGCTATCTGATGGCAACTACTACCCAATAATGAAGGTTTCCGATGGTCTGTCAACGCCAATGCGTTACCTCCCGCTTTTGCCGTTTCTTGTTTCGCCAACCAAACAACCTGATCATAATTACATTTAGTAGACACTCCGTTATCCACTACAGAAACATTGCCGATCCTCTCTGCCGAGGCAGGAACAGCCTCCCCCAGCTCATACAAACGAACCTTATCCGCAGTTACGCTTGCCGGGTAACTTTTAGAGATATTTGTAATGACTTTGGGCGCACATCCCGTCATTAAAAACAGAAAAGAGACTAATAAGACAGACAAACATTTAATCATTTTCATTTTTCATTTATAAGTTCAACATCCACTTTTTGAAAATATTACATCTCCCAAATATCCGAAGGTAAACATATAACGAGTTTAGCGATGAAAAATTATCCACTATGTACCAAACATACTATTTGCTTAACGATCTCCATCTATTTAACATATAAAATGATATTACTCCTATTTATCACCTTCAATAAAGAATAATATAAATTCATTTCCTTAAAGCACATATTTTAAAAAGAAATAAAGGTGCATTTCACAATACACCTTTAACAATTCTATTTGATTAGATAAAATACTTATACACCTTACCATACTATAAATGGATAAGCTTCATCACTTACTAAGTGATAATCCCATTTTAAATTCAGTTCATTTGGAAAACGAGTCATTCTCAAGCCATCAGATTGAACAAAACCCTTAAATGAATACTCTAAAACCGGATCATATAAAAATAGTTCATTATTCTCTTTTGACCATTTCCCCTCAGATAATAAACAAGAATATCCATCTAATAAATAATATATTTTATAACAAAAATCCAAATCTAAAAATAGAGATACAAATCCATTTCTATATGTCCCTAATGGCAAAGGTTGAATTTCAATATTTTTTTTATCTTTAGATTCTAAACTATAAGTACGTACACTTTCACATCTATCTTTAAAATCTAACAAATAAGAGAAAGAATCATCCGCATCATTTTCATAGAAAAATAGTTCATTTTCCATAAATGAAAAACCTTTCCTAACGATTAGATTCGAATGATTAATCTCTTCCAAAACAATATTAGCTCCACTTGGGATATCTTGCAAATAATACATATTTCCTTCTTTATGAAAAAATCCATAAGAAGGAAATATATTTTGTACAAGTTCCGAGGTTCCAACAGAGAGTAAAATGTAATATCTATTATCCTTTAATAAGTTCAAGTCGCAAGAAACCAATACATTTGATAATTGATTCCACTTTGATTGATTTCCAAGTGAGTATGTTTGAGAAAATAAACTTCCCGAACATATCAGAAATAACACAATAAACTTACATCTCAAATTTTTCATCTAAATTTCATCATTTTAGGTAAAGAATAACTACTAGGATATGATTGCCAAAAATTTAATTTTAAAGCGGTTCTCACTTGCCCAATTGCATCTTGAATTCGGCCTGCACTAAAATATACTCCTGCAGAATATCTATAAGCTACACTTTCTGTGAATTTAGAGAGACAATTTTCCATTAATATATTGTGATGATAAGCATGTATTAACTCATGTCCTACAACAGCCCTAAAATCCACAATATTTCCACCAGCAAATTTAGGTGATATATGAAGCTCACTCTTCCCTCCAGAAAAACGATCTAAATATCCTGCAACATTAGCTCCTGTCTTTTTATTCACATAGGTTTCATCTGTTATCATACCATATTTACGCCCAGTTTTCGTAGTAATCTTCTCTATTCCCATATCTCCTTTTTGTATGTCAAATTCTTCCAAAATCCGAGTATTCAAATTTTCATCATTAAATTCAGCTGCTAGACTTGAGTTATAATTTTCTGCTATCTTAGCATGATTAACCCCAATCACAAATTCTGAAGTTTTCGATCCATTCCAAAAATTATATCCATTAGCCATATCCGTAAAGCCACGAATTAATCCACCAGTAAAGCCACTAAAAGCACCAGCCAAACCTCCTCCTATTAGACCAGCTTTCAAACCACCACCAAAGCCCGCACCCGATAGCCAAGCGTTTCCTGAACAGCCAACAAAACCTCCACTAAAGCCACTAGCCATTCCAGTTAAACCTCCAGAAATAAAACCTCCTGCGGTTAATGATCCTGCCACTGCTCCTCCAGCCCAAGCTCCTGCAGCACCAGAAGCAGCTCCTACAAATAATCCTTTAAACATATCACCTGCTAATCCCCAGCCACTTTTTTCACTAGAAACCATAGCACTCCCCATACCAATCCAGCCACCAATAATAGCCGCTGCCAAAATAAGGCTTTCCCCGTTAGGGTCCGTATAAGCCAACGGATTATTCAACGCATACGTATAGCCATTGAACGACTGCGTGAACTCCGGCGCTTGCACGATCGGATCCGGGCTTAAGAAGCGGCCCAGCAAAGGATCGTACAATCGGGCATTCATATTGATCAGTCCGAACATATCCAAATGCTCATGACCCGTAAAGCCACGGTCAAATTTGAATGTCGGTAAGTTCACGTAATTGCTCCAGTTTGAAGCATCACGCCTACGTCCCCAAGCATCAAAGTTCAAACGTTGGACCTCATTACCGGAAGTATTCGTTATCAACCAAGGAGAACCTAGATGGTCATTATGGAAATAATACATCCCCGCATCAGACGAGCCTTCCGTATAGACCGCCGCAATCTGGCCTCCGGCGTAAATGTAATAATTTTTCTGCGTTATAGAACCTTTTTGTATCTCTTCATAAGGACCACTGTAATATTTCGTGAACACTGATGAGTTATTCTCTTTGTATAGACTCTTGATACGTGTATTCTCGCCGTTATAAGTTAACGTATAGACTTTATTTCCTTCCGTTAGTTGAATGGGCATGCGGACACTATTATATGTCACTAATAAATCTGAGTTATTAAATTCTGCTGCCCCATTAAAGTTTACACTTTTTACCGCATGAGGATGATTAGAGTCATATTGATAACTTCCAACGTTGACTTTAGAAGTGATATTACCGTTTGCACTATAAGTCACACCTGTAGTCAACCGATTCATATCATCATAAGTAAAACTCTCTGATAAAGACTTATACAGATCCTTTCTCTCTCTGATATTTTGATGAGTATCAATACTTGGATAACTGATGTTCAAAAGAGTAGAAGATCCCTTCTTTGCTTGAATAGAAGTCGGCATTCCAACCGCATTGTACACATAACTTTCTTGTATACTATTGCCTAACGTGGATGATAAGAGTTGCCCTTTTGCATTTTCATTGCCCTTCTGCCATACCGTAGTATTACTAGACAGCCAAATCATTTTATATAGATCCCCATTTACATATTCGTATTTGATAGACTTAGAATTTGGGTATGTCATAGTTTCCAACTGTCCTTTATCATTATAGGTATAGGAGAATTTAAACGATTTGCTATCTACGGTTTCCGTCTTAGATGACAATCGGCCATAAGTCCCGTAACCATATTCCGTTTTCACACCGCCATAAATAACAGATTTCACTTGATTCTTATAGGTAGGATCATAAACATACGAGAAAGATTCGGTACCTCTTTTATAGGTTTGTAGTCGCCCGCTATTCTCATAGATATATTCTTCCGCCTGTCCCCTAGCATCCGTTTGTTTTTTCAGATTTCCCCAACCATCATAACTACAAAGTATTGTACCCGCATTAGGATCTATCAATTTTGTACGTCGTCCTAATAGGTCGTATTCCATCGTGGAAGTTGTGGAACCACACACAATTTTAGTTGGATTTCCGGATGGTCCGTATGTATAAGTAATAGTACCTCCCGGATCTGTTACACGTTTTAATTTGCCTGCCAAATCCGTTTCACGGATAGTTGTATATCCTTTAGTTCCATCATTAATTGTCGTTTGATTTCCTGAATAACTATACGAAATTGTACCTAGAGGAGTAATTTGCTTACTGATCCTTCCAAAACTATCATATTGGCTAGCATGATATTGAATAGAAGAAGCACCAGAATAATAAGGTTCAGACACTTGAGTAGTTCGTCCCAATGCATCGTAGGTAGTAACCATATAGACCTCTTTACCTAAAAAATTCTTATAACTCGATTGTATTTCACGCCCTAAGGCATCATACCAAATTTTCATCACTTGACCATCTCCCATTGTTTCTGTTCGAAGTATAACCGAATGATTCGGACTGTTATTGGTCCATGCCCAATTAATCATAGCGGTATTTCCCGTAGCAGATTTTTGGGATTTAGTCTTTATCTTTCCAAAACCGTCATACGTATAAGTATAAACATCTCCACTTATATCTGTTTGAGAAACCAACAATCCTGTAATTGCATCATACGTAGAAGATTCTATTTGTCCCAATACATTGGTATATGTTTTTAAGAAACGGCCATTATCGTACGCATACGATTCAATTCTAGAAATACTACCTACCGTTTTTGTTTTTGATGTAACATTTCCAAATCCATCATACTGAAAAGTTACTACTGTTTTATAAGCAGATTGGTTCGGTTCTACTGTCTGCGTTTTCAACAAGCCATTCGCATCATACGCATAGTCTACAGTATTTGTTTGAGAACTACCATTCACGGTGCTTACACTCACACTACGAGTCAGTAATCCTAACAACCAATTCGCCGTATTATTACTATATGTATTCGTTACTTTCTGAATATCTCCATTTCCGTAAGTAGCTGTTTGTGTCAATACATTTCCATAGGCATCATAAGAGTAGCTAGTCGTTACCGACTGAGTCAGTTTATTAGCTGCCGGTTCATAAGACTGTTCTTTCACTGATGTAGGATGGAAAGCAAATGAACCCGAGAAATCCGTAGATTTCACTAAGGTATTCACATAATCCACTTGAGTTAACTTACGATTTGTTGGGACATAAACTTTCTCTACACTTTTCGTAGCCGCTTGATAATAATCACCTGAAAATTCTTGGGTAACAGTAGTTTTTATAGATGTACCCAAATCATTCATGATCGTTTTAGCAAATCCCAAGAAACCACGTCCTCGCTTACAGACCTTTGCGTTCTCATAATTATAGGATATGCTATTAGTTCCACCAATACCATTGCTTGTACTTACATTTGAGACTAGTTTAAAAGGAGCAGTAAAAGATAAGCAATCGTATCCTGCAACAGTAGATGAACCACCACTCGATACTGTTTTCGTATAGATAGAGGTATCCGCCATTTTTTTATATGTAACAGTTGTTATATTACCATGAGAATCAGTTGTCGATTTTAACAAATTAGAAAAATCCGCATTGGGCATATATAATTGATAACCATTCCATGAGAAAGGAGCAGATACGACTAAAAACCCCAACTTTCCATCAGCTCGTGTGTCTAATGGATAAAAATTCCATTTATCTGAACCATAAGTATTAACACTCGAATATTCCTTGAAATTACGTCCACTATCATATCCCAAGTAACATTTAAGTGGAGTTGTACTACTACCTGAAACTTTATCAACAGCAAAGAAATCATCACATCCATCGCCATTCAAATCACAAACGAATATATCCTTTGAATAAGTAGTAAACTTTTTAGGAAAAGAATAACTCTCAAATCCAGCTCCTGTAGATAATAAAGTCTGCCAATTACTCCATTCTGTGTTATTCCATCCGGTTAATAACATATCTATTTTACGGTCACCATTAAAATCACCAAAACTAATTATATGATTTTTATTAGGAAGCGTACCGGTACGGTCTTGTACCACAGAACCAAAGCCATTATTATAATAATGCTCATAGCCATTCTCTTTTAAGTTCATAACCTCAGCCAGACCATCGCCATTAAAATCCCAGACCTCAACCCGATCCCAGTTCGTTTTCCCATTGATAATTCCTGATTTTATAGTATTAAATGCTATTAGGTTCCCTGCAGAAAAGCCAGACATACAAATTTTAAAATCATGTAATCCAGCACTTTTACTGGTATAATAGACAAATAAATCCATAGCACCATCTCCATTAAAGTCAGCCACTCTCACTCCGTGCGGACGAGACTCGGTCGTCACACTTGGCCCTGCTATAAAACCATTACCTGTTCCATAATATACGAAATAATTCTGATAAGTAACAGATGCAACCGCAATATCTCCATTTGAGGGCACAAGAGAATCTGACAGGCTTGAATTATCATTTAAGTTTGATTGATCATTCTCAAAAGTCAGAACAGAACCGTCTTGATTTTCATTTGAAGATATAGAATCGGACATTACACTTCGGCTAATAGTTTCCCGTCGAGCGATAAAATCAGTAATACCATCTCCATTAAAATCACCCGGAATAATCTCTTTAAAATCAGCAGGTAAAGATCCGGTACCAGAATAAGTAAATCTATTACCATTGGAATCAGCTAAAAATAATCGCCAGCCTGTCCAAGTTGCGTCAGGCGTAGGCGATGCGATAAAATCGGTTCTTCCGTCCCCATTAAAATCACCCAAAGATATATATGACTTATTTACATAATTCGCCGCATACGTAGACTGATCATAAACTACTTGTGTTTGTTTGAAGTCTGTATTCTTATACCAACTAAACGTAAGGGGTTTTAGTGTCTCGTTATTAGTTCCCGTAACCGTTATTTTTGATAGTAAATACGTATAATCATTCCCATCATAATTATATGACAGATTATATTTACGAAACAAAGAAGTGCCATAATAGACACCAATCTCACTTAACAATTTACTTTCCTTAAACTTACTTCCTGCTATATAATTTAAATTAACATCATAATTACGAGCCGTATATGTAAACTTTACAGAACAATAAGGAGTACGGCTAGCACTTCCCGTATAATCGATTTGTTTCAGTCTAATTTCTCCACTGCTTTCATTTTTATCATATGTATATGTATAGTAATTACCAACACGATCTCTCACTTTATTAACCATCCAAAAAGAGACTTGGTTATTATTTGGAGACTGCGCACATAACCTTGAATCAGCAGTATTTCCATATTCTAAAATTAAACCCTCTCTCGTTCTTACCTCAAAATGCGCAGAAGATGTATTTGCTGATATAATATTTATCTTCGAATAAGGATTTATCTCTGTCCGGTATTCGCCTGTAAGACTATTATACATCAAACGATTACCATCTAGCGTATATTTATCCGTACTATTAAATTCTATATCATTAATAGCGCCGTCGTGAAAAATAGTCTTACTAACACGAGTAATCGAAGATAGAGCCGATACAGAAAAACCTTTTCCCATTATTCCATCACCCGAAAAGCTATTATACACTATAGAAATATTTGGCTGTAAACCCGCTGTTCCAGGGGGAAGATCTATCGGTATATTATACGTTGCATTTCCTATTGGCCCTATATCAAAAGAACCTGACACATTCGATGTGTTCTGGGCCAAACCATGTAAATACAAAACGAATGAAAATAATATATATATGTGTCTTTTCATCACATTCACTATAAAGTTGTTGAACTAATTATTTGCTCATAAAAGATCAAAGCCTCACTCTTTATCTATTACGATAGTCTCCTCTTGAAAGGTACTAGTAGCAGAAGAAAAAGAAGATGTTACCGAACTAAACCTTCGTGTAGTCCTATTCCCGGAAGCGTCATAAATATAATTGAAAATTATCTGTTGAGATAACTGCATATTTAAGACACCTCCTGACTTCACCTCAAAAGGCCCATTAATCGTCACTTCTGCTGGTGCAGAAAGAGATAGATTTCCACTACTTGCCACAGTCACGTTTTGTATCGCAAGTGTAGTACATCCTAAAATAGACATCCCAGAAGAGACAGTCTGGTTAGTAAAAGTATTCATGCAAGATCTCGTATCAACTCCTTGTGACAACAAGGATGAATACAGGCAAATAAGCATTACTAAAATTAAATATATTTTTTTTGATCTCATATAAACTACAGACTTATATATTTTTTAAGAATATCCGCTTTCTTCCCATCCACAAAAAGAGTATAAATAAACGTTCCATAACCAAGTTCCGAACGGCTTACTTCTACCACATTACTACTTCCATTATCCAACTTAATAACTTTCACGGGTTTACCTGTGACATCAAATATCTGTAGACTAGCAGACACAAACGTCGCCGGTAAGGTATAAGAGACAGAAGCACCTTCCCTATTATATAATTTTGCGCTATCCACAGCACTTATATTACTTGTGGAAGTCGTGCTCGAACGTAATTGAGATTGTACCTCCGGCGATAGTAGAGCTTGCAAATTATCAATCACCTCATTCTGTTGTTGGATCGTTTGTTGCATCTCCTTGATACTTTCTACGATAAGCGGAATAAAACCTATATAATCTATAGACATCATCCCGTTTTCATCCGTTTGTACAAGTTCGGGTAATACCTTTTGTATGTCTTGAGCCAAAAAACCAATTCGTTTACGACTAGCCTCCGCTGCCTCTCTTCGATCTATCTCTGCTTGGATTTGTTTGTCTCTATTTATCTTTGCGATAGTAGCGGCATCCATAATCTCCTCTGAATCGGAGGAACTTCCCGATATCCCATTATCCAATGTGGCAGAGAACTTAGACTCATCCTGCTCCCTATTCTCCTCAAGTGTAGAGAGGTTGTATGAATAAGAGACCCCATTCACTTGCTCTAAAAGAGCTAATGGATTTTGCAGCGACTCTACATTTTCCTTCAAGCGAGCGTCTGAAGTTATATTCACTCCATTCACACGAAGATTCGTATTGAACACGAAATTAGTATTACTAGCCGGATTGTAATACGCCACGACATTGTTAGCATAACCATTTGTAGTCATATAAATACCCAATTTCCCATGCAGCCAAAGTTGATCCGTATCCGTGGTTCCATATTCTCCAGCAAACACATTCCAACCTTGATTCGCATATTGTCCAAAATCACCAAATGTTAATTTCGAACCTGCGCGTGCATCCCCTATCCGACCATATATCTGCATTGAGGTTACATTTCCTAAATCCTCATTATTGTCTTTTAAAAGGCCTGCTTGTACTCGTCCATTTGAAAGAACCCGGAGTTGAGCATTTGCGTTTACTACTAAACTAATTAAAATTAAGAAAGAAAAAAGTCTTGTTGTTTTCATATAAGTTGTTCTAAAATATAAATAGATAAACATTCAAATAATACTTCTAAGGAACCCAGTACCATATCCAAACAATTGCGTAAAAGAGGCTATTACGGATAGCGATCCTACACGTAAATCACATTTATTGCGGAACATTGCGTCTACAAACAATAAAAGGGCATAAATAATAAGAGGCACCAGAAACAAGCGGCAAAAGAATGAGCCGATAACCAATAGACAGACTGAAAACGTGAATAATGCCGGTAAGCAATGTACCAGCTTCAATGAGCCGGGATGTTTCCGGTTCAACGCGATCCGGGCCTCCCCCGAATGACGTACCTGACGGAAGAACTGCGTGAGATCCGTCCGCCTTTTATGATAAACCCATGCCGAAGGAAATAGCCGGGTCCGATAACCAGCCTCCATGATCCGTATGCTAAAATCAATGTCCTCACCATATCGCATGCCGGAAAAACCGCCCAGACGCTCATATACATCCCGCCTTATTCCCATATTAAAACTACGGGGATAAAATTTATCCAACTTTTTCTTCCCGCCGCGGATACCACCGGTCGTCAGGAATGAGGTCATGGCGTAATTGATCGCCTTCTGGATCGGGGAAAACGAGGCATGCGCCTTATCCGGACCACCGAACGCATCCACCGGATAATGATTCAACGAGTCGTGTATATGCTCAAGCCACGTGGAGGGTAGTACCACGTCAGAATCCAGTATGAGCAGATACTCGCCACGCGCTTGCCTAGCGCCATGATTACGCGCCATACCCGGGCCGGAGTTCGTGATCACACAATAATGGAGGTCCAACCGCTCTTGGTATCGCCTTACGATCTCTTTCGCCGGTATCGTAGAGCCATCCTCCACCACGATAACCTCAAAATGGACATAGGTTTGCTTGCAAAGGCTTGATAACAGATCATCAAGCTCATCCGGCCTGTTATAAACAGGAATTATAATGGAATATAAACGCATATCTTTTGTATAAAAAAGATTGAGGATACCCTCTACAGACGGTATCACTCAATCTTATCAAAAAAACTATAGCTTCAATAGAAATAAATATTATTGTACCAATAGCATACGTTTCGTTGAGATCAACTGTCCGTCTACTACCAAAGAATACATATACATACCTGCGACACCTAGATCAGAAAAGCTTACCATTATACTACCTTCTCCCCGGGTAGCGATATCGAATTTCTTAACTTGAGTTCCTTGCAAATTGCAAATAGAGATAAAAGCAGAACGTGCGGATGTAGGGATCGTAAAGGATATATTCGTGGTAGAATTAAACGGATTCGGCGTATTTTGATTCATTACCGCATTCGAGAGCAAAGACTTACTCGTCAAATTCTTGTTATTCTGCAAATCAGACAAATTAGCTTTTTCATCCAATTGCAATTCCAGTTGTTGGATAGTAGCGTCCAATTCTTTTACAGCCTGTACTAAAACGGGTATAACAGCCGTGTAATCCACCAAGCTATCACCTGTGGAACTTAACGTCACAATCTCTGGCATAACCTCAGCTACCTCCTGTGCCAAGAAACCAAAAGCTTTAGAAGGTACGGCTTCTGCTGATCTCAATTGCGATGTCTCACTTTTCCAATTGTAAGATACCGGTTTTAACCCCAATATGGTTCCTAATCCACTATTTAAGGGAGTGATATTGGTTTTCAACCGAGCATCCGAAGATTGATAAACCCCCTTTACTTCTATATAATTATACTGGGAGCTTTCTGAATCATAGAAAACGACCTTTCCTCCTGTTCCTGAGATACGAGGATTAGCGACCGCAACTTTTAATTTCAAGAATGTACCCGGATAATCACTCCCGTTATAATACAATTTTTGTCCCCACGTTTGTATATTCGTGTACTGGGCTTGGACACTAAACGATACGAATAGGCATAGTATGCCTAATAAAGATACAGATCTTTTCATGATTTAAAGATTTAAGTTGATAATATCTATTTTAACACATCAAAATATCCAACCAAATAATTATTTCCTTTTGATATAAATATCTTATAATCACCATTCAGCAAAAAATCTATAGAAATAGGATATTCTATCTCAGAAGAAACAGTTATGATGTCATTATAAAGTACATTTCCTTTTATATTTATAATTTTCACATTAAGTCCATCCAATAATTTATTAGAATGGATGTAAATATTATTTTCATCTATTGATAATGTAGGAGAAGATATTATAGAACGATCTTCCTCTTCTTCCCAAGATTGTTCAGTATCCTTCACTCTATTCGGATACACAACTGAAGAAACAAACATCAGAAATACTAATCCCAATATAAAACTTCTCTTTTTCATTATCTATTTTTATAAACAAAAATAGTCTCTATGAGAAATCTATAAGCAAAATAGGATTTACTTCTTATTTACTTTTTGTTTACAGCGATTAAGTTATTATAAATCAGCGATAAATTTATCCATCATTTCTGCGGTACCTTCTGTTCCATGAATCTTTTTATAGAGACGAATCCGGGATGCTGTTATTGCAGGAGTCGAGCGTCCAACTAACCTTGCAATGTCCTTCACGGGCATGGATATTTTTATCAAATAACAAATATGGAGTTCTAACTCTGAGATTTGCGGGTATAAAGCATATAATTGAGCGGTGAAATTTGAATAGGTTGTATCAATCTCTTTTCTCAACTCCTTCCAATCCTTATTCTGAATTTCCGTATCAGTATTATTACTTGTTTCATGAAATAACCGATAGACTTCGGATTTTCGAAAAGCTATTTCAAGCAAACTTTTTTCATTTTGAGAAGTAAGAATCTTTCGGTTTGATAGTTCTAATAATTCCTTTTGAGATTGCACAAGTTGCTTTTTAAAATTATCTCTTTGACACTCCGATTGCTGCAAAAGTTCCTCTAGATATGAAATTTTCTTATTATTATATTCAATACAATCCAAACTTTCCGCATATTGATTCTCTTTCAATAGACGTATTTTTTTCTCCTTTTCAATCGCTGCTTTTTTCTTCTTTTCTAACACATATATATAACATAGACTAAAGAAAATAATTAAAACAACAAATAATGCAAATTGATAATTGCGAATTTTTCTTTTTTCATTATCTATTTTCAATTGAACATTCTCCTTTTCTGTATGCTGATACTTATATAATGAGTTAACTTTTGCTACAGCTTCCGTTTTTGTTTGATTCTTAATTGAATCAGACAGTTCTATACATTTATACGCATAATTCAAGGCTAATTCACGGTCTCCTTCTTGGTTTTTTATTTTGGATAAGATTCTATACGTATTTTTTTTCATATAGATATTCCCATACTCATTTGCTTTCTCAAAATAATATAGAGCTGAATCTATTTGCTTATAACTTTCATATATACAACCTAATCCAAAATATATATTTGCTTGATTCTTCATACTTGAAACCTTACTGAACAAATCTTTAGCCAAATCATATTTTCCCATATCTATATAGATGCTACTCAATTCCCTTAGTACATTATCCATTCTCGATTGATCATTTAATAACAATGCCTTCTCATAAGCAGATTGATAGTAGTATATAGCACTGTCTGTATCTTGCTTGGCGTTATAGATCCGAGCAATATTCCTCAATGCGATCACCTCTCCTTTTCCTTTATCATACATCTTGTATTCATACGATTTCCTATAAGCTTCGAGAGCCTCATCATACAAACCTTGATATGCCAGTCGATATCCCATCTGCTCATAAACCCGTCCTAATATATCATATCGCTTACTATCTTTCCCTATGTCCGCAGCATCTTGAAAAGCTCTCACCGCTCTTGGGGCATCTCCCATATCCCGGTATGTACTTCCTAGATAATAATATGCCTCCATTAATTGATCTGGAGTCCCATAGTCCTCATAATACTGAACTATTGATTTGATCAAAGAGTCTGATTTATGAGGAATATACAGCTTATCTTTAGCTTTAATCTTAAGCAAAGCATGGTACATACGTATATTTTCCGGCTCATTCATGATTGAGCTATCCAAAGAGGAAAGACAGAGTAATGCGCTATCCGGATGCTCCCACATAACAGATTCCGCACGAGATAGTTCCGCAGGTAATGGTTTTTCTTGGCGCATACAAGAAAAAAGGGTAGCGAAAAGTAGTAAAGTCAGTCCTAGTGTTGTCTTCATTTAGATTATAGTTTACAACTTAAACGCAAGTTATAAAATTTATCCACAAATATCAATAAAAATATTCATTTGCCACAAAAAAATATCTTCTTTAAGCCTACTACTCAACTAAAAATCTTTTCCTTTAGTTTGATATCCTTCAATAGCCTCTGTGCATACCCCTCCATTTAAATGAATTTTCAAATAATACTTCTCAAAAAACCGACTCCATATCCAAACAATTGCGTAAAAGAGGCTATTACGGATAACAACCCTACACGTAAATCACATTTATTGCGGAACATTGCGTCTAC